>JAJYCH010000038.1 GCA_021778575.1 Planctomycetota bacterium | reverse complement strand
TTTCTCTTGCTCTGCTCCGACGGACTGACCGATATGGTCAATCACGACGAGATCACCGCGATCCTCAGTCACTCAAAAACCGCCGATGGCGCGGCGAAAGCGCTGCTCTTGCTGGCGCTCGACCGGGGTGGGCGCGATAATGTGACCATCCTGATCGCCCGGGTCGTGGCAAAGTGAGGTGCGGATGAATCTTGTGGATAGAAAGGATTTTGCTCAAGTCTCTGTGTTTGTTGGTCGATAGCGAAGATTGGTCACGTTTCTGATGCGACGTCATCCGCCGGTTCTCGACGAGGGGCGCGGCACCCGGATGACAGGGCAGGGAGGCCCGGACTCATGAGGCGTGGACGGTCGGGGATCGGGACCGAACTGGTCCCGCTGGTCCTGATCCTGGCCAGCCTGGCGGGATCGCTGGCACTGGTGATCGCGATCCATCGCCGATTCGTGGCTCGCTCGGCCGTGGTCAAACCGGCCGTGGCCGTGGTCGCGCCGCCTCGGCCTGAACCGGTTCGTCCCAAACCGGCTCCGACCCCGCCCGAACCTGTGGCCGAGGAGCCGGAACCGCCCGCGTCGGCTCCCCCCGAAGATCCGACCGCCAAGATCGTCTCCAAGCTGGTCGCCGCCGAGGCCGAGCAACTGCTCGAAGCCGCCAGGGCCGATCGGAAAGCGGCGGCGCTGGTGGAAGCTCGAAAGGCGGCGGAGATCGAGTCGGAACGGTGGCGACGACGCGACGCACTCGTCAGGCTCCAGCTCGATTCGCTCCAGACCAAGCTCCACAAGCTCGAAACCGAGGCCGACGAACTGGCGCTCGAACGCGACGCGCTGGAGAAGGAAGTCGATGCCCGCAAAGCTCTTGCGGCGCAAGCTCGATCACGCCCCAGTACCGCCATCTTGCCCCATCGCGGCCAGAACGGCACCTGGCGGCGACCGATCGTCGTCGAGTGCGTCAACGGCAGCGCGATCATTCGCCCCCAGGGGATCGAATTCACCCTGCTCGACCTGGCCATGGGCTTTGGTCCGACCCGCAACCCGTTCGTCGCGACCATCGCTCGCGAGGCGATCCGGATTCAAGGGAACGCGTCGCCCGACGGCCAGGTAGTCATCCCCTACATCTTCTTCCTGGTCCGCCCCGATGGAATTCGGACCTACTACGAAGCCCGGGGCCGGCTCGAATCGCTTGGAATTACCTTCGGTTACGAACTGGCCGACCAGGACTGGGAAATCGACTTCCCCGACCTCGACGATTTCAAGACCTGGGACGGCTCGGGACCGATCCCCGCATCCCGGCCCGACCCTCTGGCGAATCTCCGCTCAAGGCAATCCGGTGCTTCGGCCGCCGAGGACGAAAGTCTCCCCAACCTCGGGCTCCCGACCGGGACCGGTTCCCCCGCCGCGCCCGCCTCGGACCCAGGTGGCGAATTTCACTGGCCCGCCAGGCCCCAGACCGCGCCGTCACGGAACAGAGGGGTGACTCTGGGCGGTACAGGCTCGGGAAATCGTCCCTCCGGATTCGGCGATTCGTCCGGAAACCCTTTTGGGGGAACAGGTTCGGGAATTTCTGGTGGATCTGGCCGAGCCGACGGTTTGACAGGCTCCGGAATCCTTCCCCCGGCGGGAGGGTCGGGATCAGGCGGCGGAATTCGCTATCCCGGCGGAACCTCGGGGGCCAGTCCGGCGGAACCTTCGCCAGGAGTCGGCTCGGGTCCGTCGCAACTTGGCTCGTTGATCCCGCCGCGTGAGTTGAAGCTGGGCGGACCGATCACGCCGCTCGAACCCGGGTCCAAACCCGGCGGCGGAACTCCCGTTCCCCCAGAGAGTTCCAGCCTTGATAGCGCGAATCTTCCGCCACCTCCAGCGATCCAGTCGGCGAGTCCCACCGGTCCCGGAAACTTCCCACCGGTCATCAGCCCTCGAACGGCTCCGCCGTCGGCATCAGCCAGTTCAACAGCTTCGGCCGGATCCGAAACGTCGCAAAAAGCGCCCAGTCCACCCAGTCCCTACGTGTTGCCTTCCCCCGGGATGCCCGTCGATCAACTTGCCAACGCCCGAGCGGCGGCTGGACCACGATCGCCTTCGCCGGATCAGTCTCCCCCGGTTCGCCACATCGGCCCCTTCTCCCGGCCGTTCGCGACTGGTATCGACCCGTCCCTGATCGCCAACGCAAGCCCGCCGCCGTCGAACTCGACCAGTTCCCTGGAAGAGATCGATCCGACGCAGCCTGACGGTGCTTCACCCGGCACGCTCCAGGGTTCGAGCGGAAGCCCGAACCAGAACCGGTCGAGCAATCCGTCCCGAGGATCGTCTGTCCCGCCGCCGCAAACCGGTCCGACGCCGAACCGGGTGATCGGTCCGAGCGACTCGTCGAATCCGTCGATCGCTTCGGATTCGCCGCCACCGCCGTTCGCCGTGGGTCTGCCGATGCCCGGCTCGCCCCCCGTCGGGATGCCGCCGATCAACCCGCCCGCGAACCTGTCGCCACCGCCCGAAGCGGTGCCTCCGCCCCGCTCGGACCGTCCGGTTCCGAACTTGCCGGCGTCGGACAATTCCCGGCCGATCGACCGAAAGTTCGAGATGGTCGTGGTTTGCAACCCTCGTGGCGTGATCGTGCAGCCCGGCGGTTATCGAGTGACGGCGGACGCCCTGAAGAACCGCGAGGGATTGCTCAAGACCGAGATCGTGGCCCTGGTCAAGGCTCGACGGACGGCCAATCCGAAGCTGACGATCGAGCCTCGGGTCCGGTTCCTGGTTCAGCCGGGCGGCGAGAGCACGTACTGGATGGCTCGTGGTCAATTTCTGCTCTCGGGGCTCGACTGGCCGATCTCGACCCAGGTCGCCGATCCTGACCATCTGACGATTCTCCCCACGGAGAGCTGGTGATGATCGACCAATCCGCCCGCTCCGACAACTCGCCCCCGCCCGACGGTTCCGGCCCGCCCGTCGAGTCATACGCCCGGATTCTGGCCCGGCCGGCCTTGCTGGTCGTGACCTTGCTGGGAATCGGGTTCTGGCAATTCAAACCCAAGGTGGAAGCGCCCAAGGTCGCTCCGACGATCGCCCTGGCCGCGTCGACGCCGGAGCCGGAAGTGGCTCCGCCCGCCCCGAGTCAACCTGTGGCCAAACCGCCGCGCCGGCCGACACCTCCGGCACCGGTCATCGACCAGGCGGCGGTCGCTCAGGCCGAGGCGTCGCTCGACCAGGCCAGTCGCGAGCGAGCCCGCGCCGAGGCTCGGCTGGCCGAGGCCGAACACGCGCTTCAGGCCGCGACCTTGCAGGCCGCCAAGGATCAGGCGGAAAGTCGCTCGATCGCCTCGCGGGTCAAGGACCCGAGCAGCCGGATTGCCTCCGTGACGACCAAAGGGGGATTCCTGAAAGGAGAACGCGACCGCCTCAAGAACGAGCTGGCGGCAATCGAGCGGGTTCCCCAGCCCAAGTCGAAGGCTCTGATGGCCCGGAGCGCGGTCGCCAAGCCGACCGATGGGACCGAATATCATTTCCAGGTCCGCGACGACCGGGTCGCGTTCATCGACCTCGACCGACTCGTCGAGATGGTCAAGACCGACGCCAGGCTCCGCCTTCGGGGCGGTAACGCGCGCGGCCGGATCGCGGCGACCGTCGGTCCCGTCGGTCCGTTCTCGCTCCGGTACGAACTGGGCCGGGCCTTGCCGATGGGGCTTTCCGAAGAGGGAAACGTTCGGGAGACTTCCTACAACCTGCTCGGCTGGGAGATCGTCGCCGATTCGGGGTCTTATGGCGACACGTTCGAGAGTAGTCGATCGAACTCGTCGAATTACGGCCGGGCGATCCGTCAACTCACGCCGGGTCGGGACACGATCACGATGTGGATCTATCCCAACGGCTTCCCGCTTTACCGGAAACTGCGTGACGACCTCCACGCCCGAGGGTTTCTGGTCGCGGCCCGACCGTTGCCCGAAGGGACCTCGATCCGAGGAAGTCCGTCGGGATCGGTCTCGGCGGGTCAGTGAGCAGATCGGCAGATAATCCGCGTTTTCAACGCCCCCGAGCGGCGTACTGACCGCCGGATTCGGCGGCGATCTTGCGGAGATCGTCGCCCGCAGCCCCGTTGGCGAGGTCGATGCAGTGGATCGGCACCTTCTTGGAGTTGAGCCGGGCAATGGCCTCGGGCGTTCCTTCCGGAAACGCGCCGTCGGAGAGCAAGAAAACGGCGTCCGGCTTCAACGCCAGGGCCTGCGCGAGCGAACTCCGGGGATCGGTCGGACCGAACGGTTCGATCAGGTTCAGCCAGTTCGAGAGCGAATTCTTCGACGACTGGTCGGCGGGTTTGGGTAATTCGCCAGGCATCGGCACGGGGTGATCGTTGTAGAAAATCACCTTGAACCGCTGGGGCGACTGCATGCCATTGATGCTCCGCCGCAACTCGCTCTTGGCCCGGTCGAGCCGGTCTTCGTCAACCATGCTTCCGGAGCAGTCGACAACGTAGATGAACAACTGCCCTTCGGCGCGGATGCCGAAGAACGAGGTCTGACGCCAGGGGGGGATTTCGCTCCAGTCGGGACCGGCGCCGTAACGATCCTTGTCGCCGGTTTTTCCTCGGGCCTTCGCCAGCGCTTCGGCCGACATCACGACCGGCTGGTCGTCGCCCGGTTTGCTTCGCGACGAACTGGTCCGGGTTGGCGGGGTTTCTTTGACTTTTGGCTTCGTTTTTGCAGGTTCCCCGGCCGAAGTTGGCGGCGGAGGCGTCTGGGCGGTCGCGATCGTGGCGTTGAGGAAGAGCAGGCCGAGGAGCAGGAGAATGAGTCGAGCGAACCCGGTCAGTGATACGCTGCGCATGCCATGTCTCCCACGTTTCCTGGAGGCTTGCCGCGTCGATCGTCCCGGCCGATTCTCGTCAGACTGGACTAATTTACCCGTTGAATTGACGAAAGACCAGTCTCATCGAGCGTTTGCCGCATGTTCGTGAATTTGCCCGACGTCAGATTTCGTCGCTCGATCCTCTTGACGGAGGGGTCGCCGAGCGGACAATTCTGTGTTAGGGTGTCCGTCTTGCTGGTGAAATGGCACTGGACTCCCTGAGATTTGCCTGGGGGCCTGGGTTCTGGCCCGGTCCCTCTCTTTGCGTGAGGAGTCCCCGAACATGTGGGGCATCGACGCCGCAGGATTCATGGCGCTATTCGTCACGGTGGCAACGCTCGTCGTGCTCGAAGGCTTGTTGAGCGCCGATAACGCTCTGGTGCTGGCCGTGATGGTCCGCCACCTCCCCAAGGATCAGCAAAAACGGGCGCTGCGCTATGGCTTGATCGGCGCGTTCGCGTTTCGTCTGATCGCCGTGGTCTTTGCCGCGGCGCTCCTACATTACTGGATCTTGAAGGCGGTGGGAGGAATCTATCTTCTTTATATCGCGCTTTCACATTTGACGCATGGCGAGAGTTCCACCGAGGTCAATCTTCGCCCGCGCCACGGCGAAGGGTTCTGGGGAACGGTGGTCGGAGTGGAGCTGACCGATATCATCTTCTCGGTCGACTCGATCCTCGCCGCCGTGGCCACGGCGGAAGCCTTGCCCAAACGCTATGGTGGGATCGAGCTGTTCACGATCCCGACGGTCAACGTGGTGGTCGACCTGAAACTTCTGGTCATCTATATCGGCGGGATTCTCGGGATCATCGCCATGCGGTTCGTCGCCGGTTATTTCCTGATCCTGCTCGAAAAGTTTCAGGGGCTGGCTCGCGGAGCCTATTACCTGGTTGGCTGGATCGGTTTGAAGCTGCTCGGCGGCGGTCTCCACGACGCCGTTCATCCCGAGTTCAAGCTCGACGCGGGCAACTGGCGCGAGTCGCTCCCCGCCTGGCTCGATCAGGTTCCGTTCGAGATCAACTCGTGGCTGTTCTGGTCGGTGATGGGCTTGATCATCGCGATGAGCCTGGTTTCCAAGCCGAAACCACCAGCAAAGACCGAGGAACTGCATCCCTCCAGCCCCAGCGACCTGATGGCGACGGCTCGGACAGTAAAGTGAGATGAGATTGCTTCGAGAATGATCCGCCGGTTATCGAGGCATCCGTCGAAAACGTTGCTCCGGATCGGCCGCTTCGAGTGCTTTGATGAGCGCCTGATTCCGCCGCTCAACCTCGTCAGGCGGCAGGATCACGGACGAGATTGGCGCGACGTACAGCGCTGGGCGAGGATCGAGATGGTCGGCAAGTCGCCTGTACGATTCGGCGGAGCGTTGCTGGCCGATCCTCTCGTAATAAGCCGCAAGGTTTCGAGCCCGGTCAACCCTGACCCGCTTCGCTCCGTCATCGGCCGAGCCGATCGGCGCGGCCAGCAGCGTGAAGCCCAGGAATCCGATCAGGGTTCTCATTGATGCTCTCTCTCCCTTGGATCAATCGATCGGTCGTCACGATTTACTTGGTTTCCGGAAAGGTCGCGTTCAAGATCCAGGCCAGGCGGACGGCGGCCATCTCGATCCGTTTCTCGGCGAACGGGAGGTTGGCATCCTGGTAGGGCTGGCCGAGCTTGGCCCCTTTTTTGAGGGCGTCGGTGCCGGGTGCGTTTTGATAGGCACCTCGGGCGATTTCCAGGCTTTCGGTCGCCCAGTCGGCCGGAGTTCCTTTGGACCAGGCTTCCACCTGCTCGGGGGTGATGGCCTTCGAGAGAATCTCGACCCATTCTTTCTCGGTGTGGTTGGCGTGCTCGATCAGTCCCGAATCCCAGACCGAGTGGAGGTTCGAACCCTTCTCGAAGAACTGGACCTGGAGGTCGTTACCGCCCCGGTCATCGCGATGGCCGACGTGGACCGGCTGGTGCATGTCCTGGACGAAGTGGATCAGGAACTTGAGCGCTTCTTGCCGCTCGATCCGGGGAGCCTTGGTGTCGGCCAGGATCTTGCGGAAGTCGTCGATCTTGGTGACGACGCAGCCTTCTTTGGGCACGAACCGGGCGTCGTAGCGGGGTTCGGTGATGGGGATGTTGATGTAATGCCAGGGGCCGGACTCGCGACGGTCGCGGCGGACCTCATCGGCCCAGGTCGAGACATCGGCGATGCTCTCGCCCGGCGTGAGGAGTGCGTCGACGGCCGCTTTCGCGGTCGGAGTCAGCCGAGTCTCGGTGATCTTTCCCGCGACCCGATGGCCGATCCGACCCCAACCCCAGGCCGGTCCCACCATGACCGTTGTCGCCAGCAAGCTGGCAAGCAGCACCCGCAACGACTTTTTCGGACCGATCCAGTTCTTCACGACGATCACCTTCAAGGGATAAACCACGGCAGAGCCATTGCGCGGAAATGCTGGTCGAGGATCGCGGTTGCTCCGTCCCCGGCAATCTGACCCGATCAACCTGCTGATTCAGTTCCCAGCCAGCCAGTTGGGAGCCCCGATTGGTTCGAGACCAGCGGTTCGAGGTAGCCCACGCCAGCATAGACGCGCTCCCCACCGCTTTGCTACTGTGAACCGACTCAGAAATCCCGAACCTCCGGGACTTCTCGACCGAATTGGATCCGTTCAGGAACGTAAAGCGATGGCCGGCGTCGAGCCTTATTCTCCGTGCCCTTGCGGCAGTGGTCAGAAATTCAAGTGGTGCTGCCATAAGGTGGAAGTCTTCGCCGACAAGGCCCAGCGGCTCTTTGACGGCAACCAGACCGACGCGGCGATCAAGGTTGTCGATGAAGGGTTGCAGAAAGAGCCGGGAAGTGCCTGGCTCCTGACCCGCAAGGCGATCATGCTGATCACCCAGGGGCAGGCCGAGCCAGCCAAGGCGGTGCTTCGCCAGGTTCTCCAGAAGAACCCCAAACACCTGGGCGCTCTGGTTCTGCTCACCCGTTGCATCCTGGAGAGCGAAGGCCCGGTCAACGGCGCGGGGATGTTCCAGCAAGTTCTGGCGAATACCGACGAGGCCATCTGGCCGCAACTGGAGCCGCTGGCTCGGGTTGTCGGTCTCATGCTCCTTCAGGCGGCGATGTTCCCGGCCGCCATCAAGCATCTTCAACTGGTCACTCAACTGGGTGATCCGGATAAAAGCGCCGTCTCGGCGCTGCGGAATATCGACTCGAGTACATCGGTTTCCGCCTGGCTGAAAGACCGGCTGAGTCTGGCCTCGCCGCCCGCTGAGATCGACCCTTCGGCTCGTGAACGATTCGAGCACGCCCTCGAACAGGCCAACAAGGGGCTCTGGGCGTCGGCCGCCGCCACTTTTGATCAGCTTGCAAGCCATGCTCCGGGAAGCGAGGCCGACTATAACCTGGGAGTCTGCCGACTCTGGCTCGGTGACGAAGCGGGCTCCATCGACCCGATTCGCCGTCGATCGAAACTGCTTGGCCCCTCCATCGAGGCCGTTGACCTCGAGATTCTGGTCCAGAATCTCGAACCGATTCAGCCCGAGGATCGGATCGAACGGGTTCAGTTGACCTGGCCGCTCCGGAATCGCGAGGCCCTGCTGGCCACGCTGCGGTCGGTCCCCGATATCTCCGATGAAGGTCAGACACCGCTCGACCCCAACGATCCCGAGTCTGCCGAGGTCGATCTGTTCCTGCTCCTCGATCGCCCGGCGATCAACGGTCCGGTCGACCAGCCCTTGACGCCCGACTTGATCCCGCTCGTGCTGGGTCGGATCATGGTCGATCAGAAGACCGTCGCGCTGGAAGCCTACGACGACGGTCGGGTCGACTCACTCGGCGACCGGTTCACGGCGCTCGGAGCCTCGGCGATCGCTCCGGCGCACCCTCGGACCAAAATCCTCGGCGAGGAGGCTCGGTCGTCCCTCGCCCTGTCCTGGGAATGGCTCTATCCTTCGGAGATCACCCGGACCGAGGCTGATCGGCTCAATCGAGAACAGCAGGCCCACATCATCAGCGAGGTCTGGCCGGTCACGCCGATGCCGTATCTCGGCTTTCGGACCCCAACCCAGGCGGCGAAGGACGGCGACGCCGAAATCCCCCTCCGCGCGGCGCTTTGCTTCTTCGAGCTGGATCAGGTCGCCCCGCCAGTCGACCCCAGAATTCTGGGACTTCGAGCCCGGCTCAATGTTCCGGCCGAACCAGCGATCGACCCGGCCACCGTCGATGTCAGCCGGGTCGCTTTGGGCCGATTGGTGTCGATTCCGGCCGACCAACTGAACGACGACCAGTTGATTCTGCTCTACCGACGGGCTCGAACCGCGCTGGCCCTCGCTGTCCTGGAAAACGCCGCGCGGGCGCTCATCCTTCGGCCCCAGCTATTCGAGACCGGCCGGATCGACCCGGTCTCGGTCTACTCCGACCTGGCGAGCCTGGCGATTTCTCGGGGCGAAGTCGAGGCGGCCCGATCACTCCTGGCCCAGGGGCGTCAGGCTGATCCGCCTTCCCGCAAGGCCGCCAATGCGCCGGTCTGGGATATGATCGAGGTCCGCCAGCGGGCTCGGAGCGAACCCCCCGAGGTCTGGGTTCCTGAACTGGCGATCATCTTCGATCGCTACTCCGAGGAGCCGACGGCAAACCAGGTCATCATGCTCAACCTGGTCGAGCTGGGGCTGATCCAGCTCAGCCCCAACCCCGAGGATCCCCAGGATCTCATCGTAGACAGTCGACCGCTCCAGGGGCTGATGGCCCGCTACGGCCCGAAGGTGACCACCGCGTCCGGGCGGCTGGGAGTCTCGGCCGCCAAACCCGAAGTCTGGACCCCCGGCGGCTCCGGCGGTTCGACCAGCGGCGGAATCTGGACCCCCGGATCAGGACCCGCCGGCGCACCGGCCGGCGACAAACCCAAGCTGATCCTGCCGGGACGCTGATTCTCGACTGATAGAAAACGAAGCCAATCCAGCCAGCGAGATCCCGCGACCATCCTCGTCGCGGGATCTCGTGGTCATTTCTGTCAGGAACTTCTGTTTGAAAAGGGTGACCCCCGATTTTCTCGGGCTGGCATGCTTGACGGATGCAAATGAGTATGGACTTTGAGCGACCTCTTTCCCTGCTCACTGCGTCCCTCAAGCATGCCACCCCAGGTTCTTGATCTTGATCAACCCAAGAAAGTACGGGTACATCCTCTGAAAACCTGTCGAAAATGTTTCGGGAATCATGGGGCATGTTAAGATCTTTCGACGCTTAAAATCTCTGGGTCATCGCGCGCCCAGACTTTGACCCCGTCATCTCAGGGATGTCGGGCGGGTCTCCGAGCACGTTTGCATGCGTGTGCTTCGCTCGCCTCTCGATCCCCAGACTATCCTGAAATCACACCAGGTCATCCCCATGTCTCGTCCCTCCTTGTTCCGAAGGCCGACGCCCTGGATGGCGTTCGTGGCCCCGATCCTCTGGATGCTTCTGACGGTCACCGAGGCACGGGCCGATGATCGTCCTCGGTCGCCGAGCCCGAACTACCAGGCGGCCGATCGGTTCGCCCCGGCGAACCTTCGACCGTTTCTCTACGACACGTCGGTGACTCCCCACTGGATCGGTAAGTCGGATCACTTCTGGTATTCGTTCCGGACCAGCGACGGCACGAACTACTACAAGGTCAACCCCCGGCTGGCCACCCGCGAACGTCTGTTTGACCGCGACAAGCTCGGCAATCTGCTCTCGTCGATGGTCCAGAAGCCGCTCGAACCGGCGCTCCTGGCCATCGAGCGACTGGTCGTCAACGACGAAGCGAGCAAGATTCGCTTCGTCTTCGAGGATTACCGCTATGAATACGACCTCAACACCGAGAACCTGACGAAGCTCGGCAAGGCCCAGACGAACCCGCTCCGGGGGCTGTTCGGGCCTGGCGGCGGCGGTCGAGGCGGTCGCGGTCAGGACGCCGAGAATAGCCGAGTGCGGGAGGAACAGTGGGACGATCAGATCCTCGGGCGTGGTCAGGGCGTGGGTCAAGGACAGGGTCAGACCCAGCAAGGCCAGCAAGACGGCCAGAACCAGCAGCGCGAGCAGCAGGTGACCGAGGAAGGACGTCGGCAGGACGGCGACGGCCAGGTCCGCGTCGATCAACAGATCGAGAACGTCCAGCAAAATCAGGGGCAGGGGGGCCAGGCTCAAGGTCCCGGCGGTCCGGCTGGTCGGATGAACGGCTACCGGACACTCTCGCCCGATGGCAAGCTCGTCGTCTTCGCCAAGAACCATAACCTGTTCGTCGGCGAGGCCGGCAAGGAAGACGCGGCGGTTGCCTTATCGACCGATGGTGTCGAGGATTACTCGTTCGGTGTCGGCGGCTTCGGTCAAGGTGGGGGCGGTCGAGGAAACGCCAACGGAACGGCCGCCACGCCTCCGCCATTCGACCCCAACCGGAAAGTCCGAGCGGCGGTAACCTGGTCGCCCGACTCGAAGGCGTTCTACGTCACCCGGAATGACGCGCGCGGGGTCAAGGACCTGTTCGTCATCAACTCGCTGGCCACCCCTCGGCCGACCCTGGAAAAATACAAGTACCCGATGCCCGGCGAGGAAGAGACCCGCAAGACCGAACTGTACGTCTACAACGCCGAGAAAAAGGCGCTGACGCTGGTCGCTCCCAAGTGGAAAGATGAATCGTACAGCCAGCTCCAGTGGGGCAAGGACGCCACCGACCTCCGGTTCATCCGGCGTGATCGGCTCGTCCGCCACCTCGAATTCTGCACGATGGACTCACTGACCGGCGCGTCGAAGTGCCTGATCACCGAAGGGTTCGAGAACGCCACGCTCGACTTCAAGCCCGCCCGCTCTCTCGATGAGACCAGCGAGATGATCTGGTGGTCCGAGCGCTCCGGCTGGGGGCATTTTTATCTGTATGATCGCGATGGCAAGCTCAAGAACGCCATCACTGCCGGCCCGTTCCGCGCGGCGGCCATCGTCGAGATCGACGTGAAGAACCGGCTGATGTACTTCACCGGCAACGCTCGCGAACCTCATGAAAACATCTACAACCAGCATCTTTACCGCGTGAATCTCGACGGGACCGGGCTGGCTCTGATGGACCCGGGTCCGGCGAATCACCGGTCAATCCTCTCGCCGACCCGGCAATTCCTGGTCGATAACGCTTCGAGAGTCGACATGGCTCCCACCGCCGTCGTCCGGGCGGCCGATGGTCGCGAGATCATGCCGCTGGAAACCGCCGACCTCAAGCAACTTGTCGAGTCGGGCTGGAAGCTTCCCGAGACGTTCACCGTCAAGGCGGCTGATGGGATTACCGACCTCTACGGCAACCTCTGGAAGCCGTTCGACTTCGATCCCAAGAAGTCGTATCCGATCATCGTCCACGTCTATCCTGGTCCGCAGCAGGAAGGAACCGTTCACACGTTCTCGGCATCCAGCGGCGAGCAACAGCTCGCGCAGGTCGGGTTCATCGTCATCCAGGTCGGCCACCGAGGTGGAACGCCGACCCGGTCGAAGGCTTATCACAGCTTCGGTTACTTCAACCTCCGCGACTTCGGTCTGGCCGACAAGAAAGCGGCCGTCGAACAGCTTGCCTCGCGGCATTCGTTCATCGATATCAATCGCGTCGGGATCTATGGCCACTCCGGCGGCGGGTTCATGACCGCCGCGGCGTTGATGCAGAAGCCGTATAACGACTTCTTCAAGGTGGGCGTCTCGACCTCCGGCAACCATGACAACAACATCTACGGTTCGTACTGGGCCGAGACCTATCACGGCCTGAAGGAAGTCGCCGCCAACGCCGACGCCAAGAAGGAAGTCGAGCCGCCGACCCGGGGCGGTCAGGCCGGTCGAGGCAACCGCGCGGCGGACGATAATCCTGGCGATGATCGCGATGCCGACGACTTCGATCGCGCTCAGGAACTCGACCTCAACGAACTCCTGATCCCGATCGACGACGACAAGAAGGCCGAAGAAGACAAGAAAGCCGCCGAGGCCAAGAAGGCCGAGGAAGACAAGAAAGCCGCCGAGGCCAAGAAGATCACCGACGACAAGAAAGTGACGGACGAGAAGAAAGCCGCCGAAGACAAGAAGGCCGCCGACGAGAAGAAAACCGCTGACGCCAAGAAGGCCGAGGAAGCCAAGAAAGTGGCCGAGGCCAGGACGAAGTTCGAGATCCACGTGCCGACCAATGCCGAGCTGGCCGAGAACCTCAAGGGTCGGCTCCTGCTGGTCCACGGCGAGCTTGACAATAACGTCCACCCCGCCAACACGCTTCGCCTGGTTGACGCCTTGATCAAGGCCAACAAGCGATTCGACATGCTTTACCTGCCTGGCAAGCGGCACGCCTATGCCGATTACCAGACCTACATCAATCAGCGGATGATGGAATACTTCGCTGAACACCTGCTGGGCGATTATCAACCAACCGCGAACCTCGGCGATAAGTCGCCGTTCAGCAAACGAGGGAATTGATCCTCGTCAGCCCTGAAACCAACAATTCCAGCGGCGGGATCGACATTCGATCCCGCCGCTTTTTCTTGGTCTGACAGCACGAGGCCGAGGGCCTTGTTCCGAGGCTATTCCGTCGAAAGTGCTTTCGGTCGCTTCAGATGGACCAGGAGCGTCGCGATATCGGCCGGGTTGATCCCGCTGATCCGTCCGGCCTGGCCGATCGAGCGCGGGCGAACCCTGGTGAATTTCTCGCGGGCCTCGATCCGGAGCTGGGCGATCGCCATGAAGTTGAAGTCGGGCGGCAAGGGCTTGTCCTCAAGCCTCCGGAACTTCTCGACCTCGGCGGCCTGACGGTTGATGTAGCCGCCGTATTTGGCCTCGATCGTCACTTGCTCGATGGCCGAGGGATCGTCGGAAAGCTCCAGCAGCGCCGGGTGCAGTTCGACCAGTTGAACCCAGGTCGTCGGCGGTCGCCGGAGAATCTGTTCGAGCGTGTCGCCGTTCGATCGGGTCGATTTGAGGACGGCTCCCAGCTCCTCGATCCGATTCCGTCGCTTCTCGAACCGATCCCAGCGAACATCATCCACCAGCCCGATCGCTCGACCCAGTTCCGTGAGCCGCAGATCAGCGTTATCGCTCCGCAACAGCAACCGATACTCGGCGCGACTTGTGAACATCCGATAAGGTTCGTCGACTCCACGAGTGACAAGGTCATCGATCAGCACGCCGATATAGCCTTGCGATCGATCGACGTGGAACTCGCCTTCGCCTTTGGCGAGCCGGGCGGCGTTGATCCCGGCGATCAAGCCTTGCGCGGCGGCTTCCTCGTAGCCCGTGGTGCCGTTGATCTGGCCGGCGAAGAAGAGGCCCGAGATGGTCTTGGTTTCGAGCGTCGATCGAAGCTGCGTCGGCGGTGCGAAGTCGTATTCGACCGCGTAGCCGTAACGCATGATCTCGGCGTTTTCGAGCCCCGGGATCAGCGGGATGATCGCGTCCTGGACGTCGCGCGGAAGGCTTGTCG
>JAJYCH010000771.1 GCA_021778575.1 Planctomycetota bacterium | reverse complement strand
GCTCTGTTCGACGAGCGAATCAGCCCAACCGCCGCCGTCGGTGGGACGCTGGTCCTCGCTGGAATCGCCTGGTCGAGCCGACCTGTTCGCAAGCCTGGGATCGCCGTCAGCGGGTAGCGGCCCGTCCGATCTGGCTACCTGCTACCCGCTGACTGCTACCCGCTCGATCTGGCTACCCACTCTCGCCCAGATGAGCATATCGTTCGGCCATGTCGCCGCTCGGGGCGAACCGGGGGGCTCTCTCGCCGGAGTCGAGCTGGCGGGCTCGCTCGGCGACGAGTTGTTCGAGGAGCGGGTCGGGGCCGAGCGGTGGACCGAGCAGGAACTCAACCTCGGGATGTCGGGATTGAAGTTCGTCGCGGGCCGCTGTCAGGTCGCGGATCAGGTGGACGCCGCTGGAGAGGAAATAGGGAACCATCAGCACGCGAGTCGCCCCCAACTCGACGCAGCGGTCTCCTCCTCGAGCGATGTCGGGCTCGGCCAGTTCGAGAAACGCCGCCTCGACGATCCGGAAATCGCCGCGCCCGGCGACGTTCCGCGCCGTCTGGAACAAATCTTCATTCGCCGGCGCATGGCGGCTTCCATGAGCAATCAGCAGGACGGCAGTCTCGGGCATGATAGATACAGCCTCGGAGCAATGAGTCGGATTCGTCCCGACCATTGTAATCCGAGGCGCGGAGTCGTCAAACCCTCGGCCTTGTCGGGTCCGCTGAGCGGGCCGTTTCCTGGGCACACGAATCACAGGTCACGGTCCGCACAGCGGACCCTACAGGACTACTCCCACACTTCCAAATAGGCGGCGGGAATCTAGATCTCCGGACGAGATCCGCACATTCCAAACAGATTAGGCGGCCGAGACCATGCGCCTCCAGGATCTCGGCCGCCTGCTGCTACTCGAAGCACGAACTGACGAGCCAGGCTCTATCAGTACCTGATATTACTCTGGCCGGCGCCGCTAGCTCCGCTTGTGGGCTGTTGAACCTGGACCTGAATAATGCCGGTATCCCCTGCCGTCGCGCTTGGAAATAACGAGGAAGCGCTCACGCTCCCGACTCCGTTCGTTATGGTAACGGTGCTCGATGTCGACTTGGAAGTGTTGCCGCTGGGTTTGTAATCATAAATAACAATCGTCACATCGTAAACACCGTCGGCGAGGCCCGTCACCACGACATCAGCGGTGACGGTCGCTGTTCCACCACCAGTCACCAGTCCCGAAGGTTTGACATTGGAGACGGAAATGCCGCTGTTCGGAATTCCGCCTGCCAAGCATGGGGTAAATCCCTTAACAAGACCGAGGAGGGCGACGGCGAAAAGAATGGTTCTGATTCTCATACGTAAACTCCTGATGAAAATCCCGTTGAACAAGCAACGAACGCACGACACATCGTCGTGTAAGAAGGCGACACGAAATGGAAGACTCCATCGACACGGCAGGCGATAGGTTCCATTTCGGTGGCCAGTTAATGGCAAAATTCCAGGACCTGCTTATTGATGAAAATCTCTCAATAAACAGGATCTTGGATGACTTCCGCTCCGGCCCTGGTGCCTAATGCTCTCCAGGCCGCTAGGTTCACCGAATCCCGCATGAAGGTCACATGACCGTCAACGAAGAGAACATTCACACCGGAGGGGTGCCTGCTGTTGGCTGGGAAAAGTCCGCTGTTCATGTTTCCTTGGTTGAGACAATTATGCTCTCGGGGCAGCATCGCGAAATTCAGGAGTGTGTCGCCGAAACCACCGCAAATCCAGCGACATCGTTTCGCGGCGACGATCTTGGACGTAGATGGCTGGATTGACGCGCAAGCTCCGGAAAACGTGTCGAAATTAGGCACGGCAGACCCAAAGGAGAGACTATAAGTCGCATTGTCCTCGGGCGGATTCAGCGTCTGTCCCGTGCCGGAAACCCACTCAGCCACGGCGGCCGTTTGACTCGTGCCGTCGAGTATCGACTCATAGCCTACCGGAGCGAGCGATTCGCTGAAAACGCCCTCGGCACCTGGAAGCAGGCCCTCACATCCTCCATTGCCGGCGTAACTCGTCAGTCCAAATTGACGAAACACAGATATCTCGTCCGATGGACACAAGAATACCGGAATCGCGATCACGGCCGCCGTCGAGTTGGGTGGAAGCGAGAGATTGATGATCGGAGCGTTGACCGAGAAGTTTATTGAGTTATATATGACAGATTGCTCGAGTTCCGGCAGAAGCATGACATGAAGACTGTAGCCGTAATTATTGGATCCCTTTGGCAGGGCGCGATGCATGCCGGTATAGTTCTGAAGCGCGATTCCGATCTGCTTCAGGTTGTTCGCGCACCTCATTCGCCTTGCCGATTCCCGCGCTGCCTGGACGGCGGGCAAGATGATGGCGATGAGTAAACCAATAATGGCGATAACCACCAGGGTCTCGACGAGTGATAGTCCCCGATTTCTCTGAGAGGGACTGCGCGTGGCCGACCCGGGGTAACAGGATTGAGGCCGGTTCTGAACCATCTTGTTTCACTCATTTCGCGATAAGAAGCACAGTACATAAAAATCCGGAGAAAATCATACGAGAGGTTTTCGCTGCACGACAGAATCAAGGTGTGATTCAGCGAAAACTCTTTCATTTAGGGAAGCGAATAATAAGCCTTAACCCCCTGGACTTGTCCTCGAAGACGCTAATCTAACCGATTCCTGGGCTTTTTTACCCCCCCCCCGGTCGGGAATTGCAAGACCAATTTCGGAAATCGTACCTGCATGATTTGCCGGTACGAGTTGTTTCCATCCAGAGCCCCTGGATCAGCCTTTCTCAGCCTTGTGCCTCGGCAGCACAAACGCCGAGCGGACCGGTGGCGGCATTGGCGAATCCTTGCCCTTGACCGCCTTCCAGATGATCTCGTTGAAGACCAGGTCGTCGGCCTCGTCGAGATCCACGGTGTCTAGTGCCGAATTCCAGGCGCCCGGCATCCCCACCCAACGACTC
>JAJYCH010000770.1 GCA_021778575.1 Planctomycetota bacterium | reverse complement strand
CTCGGGCTTCGACTTCGCGGCTTCGTAGAGGACCGCCGCGCCGTCGCCATCATTGAGATAGGCCAGAGCCTCGGCCGCGAAGAAGCGAACGTTCTCCTCGGGCGAACCCAGGGCCGCCTTGAGAACCGGGGCCGCCACCGGACCAAGTCCTTCGAGCTTCAAGGCCGCGATTCCCGCCTTCTTGGGATCGAGCAGGTCCTTACCCCATTCCACCAGACGTTCCTGACGGAGCGCGGGGTTCTCGACCAGGGCCAGATGGTTGATGACCAGGTGGTAGCGGTCCTGGTTGTGGTGATAGATCTTCGGGACGCGGAGTTCGAGACGGGCATCGGTCTGCGCCTTGACCATCCCTTCGTTCCGGCCGTCCATCTGCTGATGGAACCGTTGCTTGACCACATTCTCGATCAACTGCGAGGTCTTGCCGCTCCGTCGCGCTTCCTTGATCACGAGAACGTAGGGAGCGTCGGCCAGAACATGGCCGCCGCCGAGGACCCGGGCCACCTTGGGACTGTTGGGCTGGGCCAGACTGCCGCACATGACCGGACCGACCGCAGTGGCGATAACCTTGTGGTCCTTATCGCCTTCGGGAGTCGTGACCCGTGGTGCCAGCCGGGTCGTCATCAGGAATCCACCGGCGAGGCTCGAAGTGGCGCTGGCCGAGGTCAGCTCGATATCAACGTCGAACTTGTCAGTCGTCGCGACACCCGCGGGAATCATGGCCCGGACGACAACCAGCGAGATATTCGTGCTGTTCAGGAGCCGCTCGGGATGCTCCAGTCCGGCCTTTTGCATCTCGTCGACCAGCTTCTTCTGCTCCCACGACGGCGCAGGCTCGGAACCGGTCCCATCGAGACCGATCACCAGGCCGACCCCTTCGACCTTCAGGTCGCGCCCGTAGATTGTTGTCACGTCGCCGATGGTCTCATTGACCTTGAGCGCGACTTCCTTCTTCTTGGAAGTTGAAGATTTTGACGGGGGGGATTTTTGAGCGTAAGTTCCGGCCCCGGTCAGGATCAAGGTCGCGCCAGCGACCACGGCCCCGAGGACCGAGGCGCGACTGGGGGATGTCCGCCGCATCGACCTGCCTCCTTGCATGACGTGAGGGTCAGAACCGACCCTACCCAACCAGCCCAATCCTTTGAGCTGTTCACCGAGGACAGTCTCGACACCAAAATGAGAAGTGCCGATCCCACCCAGCGGCGCGGGAACTTTAGCCGGAACCCAAAAAGAGGTCAAGATCGCTCCGGATAATCCCATCACGCAACAAGCAAGCTTTTTTTTCCTGGACCACACCCCCAAAAAATCGCGCGGCCTTCGTTGCTCGGCCGGCCGTGAGTTCTGATCGGGGAGCCGGGGTTCCGCAGCGCCGGAGACCCCTGCCACCCAGGCGGACGCAAGCTATCGGCGAGGATCGCCGGATCGCAATTCAGAACGTTCGATCGAGAAGAGTTCTCCGCTCAAGGGCGGCAGCTCTGCTTCGCCTTGTTACGGGATCGGGCGTATCGATCCCCTGTTCCGGTCAACAACCAATGAGAGTTCACTCCGGTCAGTGTGAGGAGATGAAGCAAGATCTCCGCAGGCATCGTGACCCCATCTTCAAAATTCATCCAGGTTTGTTCGGGAATCCCGAGCTGATCGGCGAGAATCGTGACCGCCGTTTCCGAATGACCGAATTGATTGGTCCGAATCTCGCGAAGTCTTGCGGCCAGTTCCATCCGAAGCTGCTTGGCTTGGGTCATCAGGGTTCCTTGGAGGGGCCTTGTCGAACGAAAAAAAGAGGTCTCGTAAAACCGGGAGAGCCGGAGGTAAAAAACCACGCAAGGAATCAAGGTCGAGATCGATTCCAGAGTGGCGGAGGAATCGGCGAAAATCGCGCAATCAAATCACTGCCCGATTCGATCGTCGCAAGCCACCTGATCAAATTCAATCTTTCTGGTGAAATTATGATGGTTCTATCACTTTTCTTCGCTCTGAGTGATCTGGATGTTGCCTTCGATTGGTCCCGCTCCAGAGATTTCTCGGATCTGTCTCAATCGGGCGACGCGCTGATGATTTGTCTTGAATGATCGTGGTCCGCTAACCTATCTTGAATCGAGCGGATCGACAACCCTTTCAAGACATCATGAGACTTCGCGATGAAACTTGTGAAGTTCGGCTCTCGTCTCTACAACCTCGATCAACTTGTCCGCATCAAGCCAGGCAAAAAAAGCCGCGACGGGGAGATCGTTGAAGACTCGCTCATTCTCTGCTTCTCCGATGGCAAGATGGTCGAGGTGAGAGGAGCAACGCTCGAGGCGGTTCGAAGGATGATCGAGTCGCGGACGATCACGATTGATGAGTATGCCAGAAAGGTCTATCCCGTCCGGAAGCCCTGAGGAAGTCTCCTGATCGACGATCATCAATCGAGCGATCAAGCAACAACGCCTCGGAGCAGAACCGAGGCGTTGTGAGCCGGCGATGAATGATGAATCTCGACAGGAGAAAATCGAGTAACGAATGAGTAGCCAGACCGTCTGATATTAAGTGCACCCAGAGGCCGGTATGGGTTCACGAAAATCAGGTGAAGATCTAATGTTTCGCGGAAAAAACGAGACGACTCGCTGAAAACGACCAGATAGGTGATCCGAAAAGACATGAGAATGACAACTTTCGCGAGATCCCTGACGATTCTCTTCGGACGGAACTGTTTGTCCTCCGACTGGTTCGAGGTGCCGGAATGATCTCCAACCGCGTCAGAAATCTGGTTCTTGGCGCCGGGGCGATGGGCATCGCCACCGCCTATCAGTTGGCCAGGCGCGGTGAACCGGTTGTCCTGCTCGAACAATTCGCGCTCGGTCACGACCGGGGAAGCTCGCATGGCGAGGCTCGGATCACTCGCCATTCTTACGCCGACCCCGATTATTCGCGTCGAATGCCCGCTGCCTTTCGGGCCTGGCGCGAACTCGAGGCCGAAGCCGCCGTACCGCTTTA
>JAJYCH010000769.1 GCA_021778575.1 Planctomycetota bacterium | reverse complement strand
CGGCCAGACTCTGGATCGCGTCCTGGATCTCGGCGACGGTCTTGGGGTCGATGCCCGCGAACGGCTCGTCGAGCAAGATCAGCTTTGGCTCGGTGATCAGGGACCGGGCGATTTCGAGCCGGCGACGTTCACCGCCGGAGACCCGGTTGGCCTTGGTCTTGCGAATTTTGGTCAGACCGAACTGGGAGAGCAGTTCGTCCTGGCGAAACTTCCGGGCCTTACGGTTCATCCCCGCTCGGGTTTCGAGGATCGCCATCAGGTTATCTTCGACCGTCAATTGCTTGAAGACGCTCGAATCCTGCGCGAGGTAACCCATTCCCGCGCGGGCTCGTTTGTACATCTGGAGTCGGGTGACGTCCTGACCGTCGAAGATGACCTTGCCGCCATCGGGGTCGACGAACCCCATGGTCATCCGGAAGCTGGTGGTCTTGCCGGCACCGTTGGGGCCGAGGAGGCCGACGATCTCGCCCGGATTGACATGAAAGGTCACACCATCGACGACCTTACGTCGGCCGTAGAATTTTTCGAGGCCCTGGACATCGAGCAAAGGCATGGGTCGATCCTCCTTGATCGGATCGCTCGGTGATGACGCCCGAGCCTCGTGCGGTCATTCATCGGTCAGGGATGGGTCAGCGAATCCACTTCATTCGCTCGAAATAGGGCCGGAACGGAATGCGGATATCGCGGTTGATCCGAACATCGGGACCGAACGGCTTACCGTGCGGCCAGTAGACGAAAAAGGCCTTGCCAATCAAAAGCGACCGAGGAACCTCCCAGCTCGCCCGTTCGTCGGTTCGCCAGTCGATATCTTCCGAATGCCACTCCCGGCTATCGCTACTGTGCGGGCTGTTGTCGCCGAGCATCATGAAGTGGTTCGGACGGATCTCATAATCGGTGGACTTCAGAGTGCCCAGAATGGCGAACCTCGCGGGATCGGCCAGGAAGTCGAACATCATGTTGACCCCGGAATACTCGCCCGGGGACCGGGGTTCGCCCGATTCTTCGGACCCGGGAATCCGATAATCCGCGTGCTTGGCGGTCTGGGTATAGTAGATATCCCGTTTCAGGACAAGGTCGGACACGCTGGCCTTGGTCGCCTTCAAGGCAATCCCGGCGGGATCGAGGTCCTTCTGGGTTGGGGTGTGACTGGTTTCCTCGGTCTCGTCGTAGGGCAGACCGTCCTGGAAGACCGGTTTTCCATCGACCCAGAGGGTCAGCCGATCATCGACGTTGGCGAATTCGACGTCGTGATGACCGATTCCTTGCAGAGCCGTGCCGGTCTCGCCGAGCTTCTTGTCGCCGTGGTAGAGCGAGGCGACTCCGTTATTGAGGTCGACTTCGCAACGGTTCGAGATTCCCGCCTCGATCAGCTCGAAGATCGCCAGCGCTCCGGGCTGCGATCCTTCGAGTTCGACCTGGCACGACAGGGTGAGGTCGCCCACCCAGTTGTGCTGGAGCCAGGCGCTGGACTTTTCGTACCAGCTTCCTTCGGAGGCGGAGATGGCGGTGTTGTAGGCATAAAAGTCGGTGATCAGGGTCGGCCGAGGGGGCCGGGGCAGCGAGGTCCTGGCCTGGATCGCGGTCCACTGTTCGGGATCGGGCAGAAGATGGCGATAGCGGAGTTCCGACGGTTTGGAATCCGCGCCCGGATTGACCGAGAACTTCCCTTCGCTGGACTCCTGGAATCCTCCCGAGGGATTCCATCGGTTCCATTCCGCTTTCCCCTTCAAAGCTTTGGGACGGTAATGGTCGTCGTAAACAAGGATCTGCATTGCCTGCTGGTGGAACAACGGCTTCCGTCGAATCGTGAACGGCTCTTTCGAGCCGGTTGTTCGGGCGTGGATATCGCCGTGGTGAATCCGAAGGGTCTCACCGGGGAGGCCGATCAACCGCTTGATATAGTTGATCTCGGGGCCTTCGGGGCGGTGAAAAACGACGACATCCCAGCGTTCGGGGCCACCTGATCCTGGAAGGAACGAAAGTTCGTAGGGGAACTTCATGACCAGGATTCGGTCCCCCTTGAAGCTTGGCATGTCGTCAACGACGATCCGCGCGCGGCAGTTCACGCAGAGGCCGGCCTCGTGACAGTCTTCGAGGACGATGGTGGCTTGTTGCAGTTTTCTCGGAGCGTTCTCGACCTGCCGCTTCATCTCTTCGAGATATTCAACGGCCTCTCGGACCTGCGCCGGATTCCCGGATCGTTCGGCGTTCCGGATACTGAGTTCGGCGGCGGCCAGTCGTTCGGGGGCCTTTTTCGCCTCGTCGATATCGGTGACGGCGTCTCTTTGCTTGTTGGCGATGAATCGGTCGATCTCCTCGGACGAGTTGATCGCGTAGGTCAGACCGCATTCCGGGCAGATCACTTCCTTGTGCCGACCCATCAGGGTTGGCGCCATCGAGCCGGTTGGGATCACGAAGGCTTCGGCATCGAAGCCCCGGATCAGCATCGCCAGCAAGATCGCCACCACGATTTGCTCAAGGAAGTCGCGCAGGGTTTCCTGGGGCTTTTCCGGGGTGGGATTGGCCTCGCTCTTGACCCTGGGTTTCGCTTCGCCTTTCGTGATCAATGTCGGCTCGGGTTCACTGGCGGTCCGGCTCATCGTGCGAAGCCCCTGGCGGTCCTGGTCCACCGGCTCGGTGGAGTTCATCGAATGTAACGTATTTCGCGAGGGTCGGGAATCCATCCCAGCGGCCGACCGAAAACTTGAAGCGGACAGACCTGACCCGGTAGATGAACCAGGAACGGTTTGCCCAGGAAACAATCCCCCCGGACCACCGGGCTCTTCTCCCAGAATCGCGAGTCATTTGAGATCGGGCTGTTATCGCCCAGAACGAAGTACTCGTTTGCTTTCAGGGAATAGGGGGTTTCGACGCCGAACGGTCGACGTGGCCCCATTCCCTGGTTCCCGGTGTAATAGATATCGCGAAAAACCCGGAACTTGCGCACTTCCATCGAACCCCCCAGGACACCC
>JAJYCH010000768.1 GCA_021778575.1 Planctomycetota bacterium | reverse complement strand
CCTGATCGACTGGATCAAACGAGGCGTCTTGAGCGGGCTGGCCCTGAACGGGTCGGCGGCGATCCACGACCTCGAACTGGCGATCTCGGGTCGGACCAGCGAGGATGTCGGACCTCGCCTGATGGCCGGGACGTTCGGATTCGCTCGCGAAACGTCCCAGTTGTTCGCGAAGGCTTGCGACCGGGCCGAGAAGACAAGAACGGGTCTGGGTGCGGCCCTGGGAGATCTCGTGATCGAGCAAGGCGGACCCGGACTCGATTCGAGCCTGCTGGTCGCGGCTCGACGCTTCGAGATCCCGTTGACCGTGCATGTGGCGATCGGGACCGATATCGTTCATATGACAGCCGATCTCGACGGAGCCGCGCTCGGTCAGGCTTCGCTCGACGATTTCCGGTCGCTCGCGAACCTGATCGCCCGGATGAGCGGCGGCGTCTGGCTCAACCTGGGAAGCGCCGTGGTCTTACCCGAGGTCTTTTTGAAGGCCGTGGCGATGGCCCGGAACCTCGGTCGGTCGCTGGATGGCCTGACGACGGCGAACCTCGACTTCCACCAGCAATATCGCGGTCTCCTGAACGTCCTTCAGCGTCCGGGAGCCGAAGGGGTCGCCTTGACCGGCCATCACGAATTGATGATCCCGCTCCTGCACGCGGCGGTCGTGAACCGGCTGGCGCGATGAACATCCTGGTGTTTTGCCCGAACCTGGTGGGCGATACCGTGATGGCAACCCCGGCGATTCGGTCGCTCCGGGCGGGGTTCCCGGACGCGAGGATCGTCGCGGTCATCAAGCCCAAGATCGCGGCGACGCTCGACGGGTCCCCCTGGTTCGACGCCCGGATCGGTTTCGACCCACGCTCGAAGCTGGCCGATGAGCGGTTCGCTCGCGTCCTGCCTCGGCTCCGATCCGAACGCGCGGATCTGGCCGTCCTGTTCCCGAACTCGTTCCGATCGGCCTTCGCCGCCTGGCTCTCGGGAGCAAAGCGGCGGATTGGCTATTCCCGAGGCGGTCGCGGGCTCCTGCTCACCGATCGACTCGAACCGAAACGGGATGATCGCGGCCGATTCGTCCCCTCGCCGATCGTTGACTCCTATCGAGCGATCGTCAGCAAGCTCGGCTGTCCCGACGACGGCCCGCAACTGGAACTCTTCACGACGACCGAAGACGAAGCCGGCGCCGACCGGGCCTGGACCCGGCTCGGCCTGAGACCATCGAGACCGGTCGTCTGCCTGAACACCGGCGGAGCGTTCGGCCCGGCCAAGAGCTGGCCCGAGGAGCACTTCGCCCGGCTCGCCGTCGGGCTGGTCGAACGAGGCCATGTGTCCGTTCTGGTCGTTTGCGGACCCGGTGAACGCGAGGCCGCGCGCTCGATCGTCGCGCAGGCCAATCGGCCGGAAGTGGTCAGCCTGGCCGACGAACCGCTCGGAATTGGTTTGACCAAGGCCTCGATTCGTCGATCGGCCTTGCTGATCACGACCGACTCCGGACCGAGGCACTTCGCGACCGGTTTTGATGTCCCCACGCTGACACTTTTCGGGCCGACCCGGATCGACTGGACCCTGACCTATCACCCCAAGGCGCTGCACCTCTATCACCCGGTCCCCTGCGGTCCCTGCCAGAAACCACGCTGCCCCGAGGGACATCATCGCTGCCTCCGCGACCTCTCCGCCGACCCGGTGCTGGAAGCGGCACTCAGCCTGGTTCGAGGCGAGGGGATGACCAGCGAACGCATCCAGGCCGTTTGAGACGATCGAACCCTTCGAATCCCGAAGGTGTTCTTCGGGAGCTGGCAGGGGTATTCCTGGTTCACGCACGTTGATCGCGCAAAATACTCGTCAGGGGGATAGACTTTTCTTGGTGACCGTTCTATAGATTGAGTAGGGATCTGATCTCCACGCGAGTCAGCTTTGATGCATCTAATCAACATCGCTTTGTGCCTCACCGAGAATCAGGCACGGCGATTGCTTGGTTTATTAGCATCGAGGATCTGGCTGGTCGAGACGTGACCATGACTGCCGTGGTAGTCGGTACGTTTCGTGGGTGGGTCGCGAGGCCGTATTTTCCGAAGATTTCCCTCTCACGACAATGCGACCTCTCTTGAGGTTCTGTTCGCTTAAACAATCGCGAACACATTGATTTAACATGTTGACTACCATTCTCGTTTGGAGGCATGGTCATGCCGTTGCGCGCCCGTCGAGGTTTTACCCTGATCGAATTGCTGGTCGTGATCGCGATCATCGCGGTCCTGATCGCCCTCTTGCTTCCGGCGGTTCAGGCCGCTCGTGAGGCCGCCCGTCGATCGCAGTGCATCAACAACATGAAGCAGATCGGCCTGGCGTTGCACAACTATCACCAGACCAATGATTGCTTCCCCCCTGGAGCAGTGCCAACCCAGGTCACGACGGCCAACCTGAACCCGTCGTACTGGCAAGGTCACAGCAGCCTGGCGATGATGCTGCCGTTCATGGAGCAGAACGGTATCTACAGCGGCATCAACTTCTCGCTGAATTCGGTGGGTAATGCCCCCGACCAGAATTACACGGCTCGGAACAGCCAGATCAATTCGTTCCTGTGCCCGTCGGATGGTAACGCCAAGAAGACCGACCAGTATGGCAATGGCCGCCTGAACAGCTACATGGCGAGCATGGGAACGACCGCGCAGAACGGCTACAACATCTCCTCGACCGGGGTGTTCGCCTACAACATCGCCTACGGAATTCGCGACATCACCGACGGCACCTCCAACACGATCGCCTTCGGCGAGAAGCTGGTGGGAACTCCGGGACAGAGCACCGGCGCCGGTGTGGGATATCGTGGCAATGGGGTGACCGGCACGAGCATCTCACAGAGCATCTACGACGCGACTCAACTACCGACGCAGATTATCAGCGACCTGACAACCTGCAACAGCTCCTGGTTGGGCCTGACTCTCAACAGTACCTCCCTGGCGAACACGGGCGGAGAATACTGGATGGTG
>JAJYCH010000037.1 GCA_021778575.1 Planctomycetota bacterium | reverse complement strand
CGAGCCCGAACACCGAGCGGCTTCGCCGACTCGGGGTGAGGGTCCACGCAGGTCACTCGCCTCGATCGGTCCCGCGATCGGCCCGGTTGCTCGTTTACAGCAGCGACACGCCTCGCGAACATCCGGATCGGCTCACGGCGGCTCGATCGGGGATCGAGCAGACTTCCTGTCCCGAGATGCTGGCGCGACTGCTCAGCCGAGGATTGGGCGTGGCGGCGGCCGGAGGTCGGCGAGCCGGTCTGGCGGCGGCCATGGTCGGCTGGACCTTGACCCATGCGGGGCTCGACCCGACGATCATCCTGGGAACCGGGCTGCCGCAACTTGGCGGAAGTGGCCGTCTCGGGCTGGGTCCGCACGTCATCGTCGAGGCGGGCGACCCACCGATCGGAGCCGACCTGCCGGGGGCCGAGATCGTCCTGATTCACGACGATTCACCGGGCCAGGATCGGTCAACGATCCTCAGACGCTGGGTCGAGGCGGCTCCTCCCGGGGGTTACGTGCTCGGGTTTGCCGACGAGGGGGAAGTCTTCGTGCCTCCTCCATCGACGCTGGCCGAGGTCGAGCGGTTCTCGCTCGCGCCCGGGCATGAGTGGTGGGGGGCGGACCTTCGCGAGGATCGGGGCCGCTACCGGTTCCGGGCGTTTCATCGGGGCCGCTTCGCGCTGGAGGTCCGGCTTCAGGTTCCGGGTCGGCATCATGTCCTGGGAGCCCTGGCGGCGGTGGCCGTTTGCGGTCGGGTTGACCTGACCAGCCGGGCGATCAAGGAAGGTCTGGAAGAGTTTGGCGGAGTTTCTCGAGGATTCGAGTCACGCGGAAGCTACCGAGGTGTTACCCTGGTGGATGACGAGGCACTGGGGCCGCTCGCGGTCGGAGAGGCGCTGACGGTGGCTCGCGAGGTTTTCGGACGCCGGAAACTTCATGCCGCCTACCGTCCGGCGCGGGATTCGAGCGGTTCCTGGCCGATGCCGGCGGAATTCGTCGAGGCGGATCGGGTCTGGATCATCGACGAGGAAGGCCCTTCGGCGGGCTCGATTGCCCGATCTCTGGAACAAGCGTTGGTCGAATCGGGCACCGTGGCCACCAGGGCCGCGGACCTGGAAGAGGTGATCCGAGAGTTGGACCGGCATCTCGAACCCGGCGACGTGCTGGTGACGCTCGGGGCCGGTGATGTGGGGACGATAGCCGATGCATTCCTTCGAAGACTTTCAAGCGATCGTCACGCCTGATGAGCCGCTGGCCCCACAGACCTGGTTTCGCCTGGGAGGTCCGGCCGCGTTCCTGGCCCGCCCCCGAAACGTGCCCGAAGTCGTCGCGCTGATCCGCCGGGCGGTCGAAACCGAGGTTCCCGTGCGGATTCTCGGCGGTGGCTCGAACGTCCTGGTGGACGATCGGGGCTTTCCCGGCCTGGTGATCCACCTCGAAAGCCCGGCGTTCTCGGACGTGACGATCGACGGTCGGAAAGTCATTGCCGGGGCGGCGGTTCCGCTGACGGCCTTGATCTCGCAGACCGCCCGCGCCGGGCTGGCCGGCCTGGAGGTTCTGACCGGAATTCCCGGAACCGTGGGCGGGGCTCTCCGAGGGAACTCGGGAGGTCGGCAAGGGGCCATCGGTACATTCGTCAAGAAGGTCACGGTCGTCGACGACTCGGGCGAGGTCCTGACTCGCGAACAGGAAGACCTCCGCTTCGAGTACCGCTCGTCCGACCTCGATGAGCCGATCATTCTCTCGGCCGCGTTTGAGCTGGAAACCGAAGATCCCGAGACGGTGGTCCGTCGGATGCGGCGAATCTGGATCATCAAGAAGGAAAACCAGCCCTACGGCCATCAGTCGTCGGGCTGCATCTTCCGGAACCCCAGCCCGGAGATCTCGGCGGGAACGCTGATCGAACGGGCCGGCTTGAAGGGCCAGCGGGTGGGCGGGGCCGAGGTCTCCGACCGCCATGCCAACTTCATCATCGCCCACCCCGGCGCGAAGTCGGCCGACGTTCTCGAACTGATCGACCTGATCCGCCAGAAGGTCCGCCAGCAGTTCGGCCACGACCTGGAGCTTCAGATCAAGATCTGGTAGGCCGGGGCCGAATGAAGTTTAGGGCTTTTCAACCGGATTGCCCGCGTCTAACCTTGTAGGGTCCGCTATGCGGACCGTGGGATTCGCTATCAACCCTGGTTTCCAGCCGAAATCGTCTGTTCCGTCGCGCAATCGACGGTCCGCACAGCGGACCCTACGTCTGCGACCCGAATGCAAACCGATCGATCGTGACGCAACCCGGCCCTGATCTGCTCAACGAAGCCCGCCCCGATCGTCCCGGGACGGGCCATTTCGCCCAAACGCCGGAGGGCCGTCGGTGGCGATTCACCGCGATTCTCCAGGGAATGAGCCGGAAACCAGCGAATTCGGCCCCGCCGAGCCTCACCGGAGGTTCGCCAGGCTGGTCGAATCGTCGGGCTCTCGTCGACTCTCGTTCCCTCGGCTGGCGCTGGCCGTCGCGGTGATCGGTTCGGTCCTGATCCTGGTCGGATACGTCGGGTCGTGGACCATCGCCTGGGTGACCTCGTATGTCGCCTCGCTGGACGACCAGCAAATCCCGTTCTCGGCGATCGAGCTTGTCCCCGAGCCCGACCCCTGGGTTCACGAGGGCAAGACCTTGATCCTGGAACAGGTTCGCCTGGCCTCGAAACGCGAGCCGATGATCCGCCGGCTCGACCTTGACCTGAACCGGCTGGCGGACGATTTCAAGGCCCTTTCCCCCTGGGTCAAGCGGGTCAATCGGATCGAGCGACCCCCCGGGCGCTTGCGGATTCACCTCGAATACCGTCAGCCGGTCGCCGCCGTGGTGGTCGATCGCGGCAAGCAGTTCGTCGAGAGCGACGACCGCAAGCGACTTTTTATCGAAGCCGTCGACGACGAGGGGGTCCCGCTTCCGCGGAACCAGATCAACTGGACTTCGCGGGAGGTACCCTATCTGGTCAAGGGGATGAGCAATCCGTTGATTCCGATTGTCGGTGCCGACCCGCAGTCGGAACCGCGATACTGCGAACCCTGGCAGCGGTTCGATCGGGACGGGAAGCCGATCGGCCCCGACGTGATGCTCGTCAAGGCCGCGAAGATCGCCGCGTTCCTCCGCAAGCAGCCCACGACGACTCCCGGCGGTAAACCCGCACCGAGGATCGACAGAATCTTCATCCCCGGCGATCCCTCGAATTCGTTCCTGCTCAACGATTCCGAGCAAAATGTCATCTTATGGGGCAAGCCGCCCGGCGACGAGGAACTGGGTGACCTCTCGGCCGAAGCCCGCTGGAAACTGCTCCTGGAATGGGTGGATCGCCACGGTCCGCTGAATGTGAAATCGCCCGATTTTCTCTATTTCGATCGCGATTCGGTCAAATTTCGCGGACCAGGCACGGCGATCAAGGGCAAGTCAGCCGGATCGTGACCAGGAACCGGGGAACTTCGGGAAGATCGGGAAGCTGACTGTCCAGTTCGGATATCGCGGCGACTTCGCGCGCCGGAGAGAGGTAGTCGCGCCTCAGAGGAGAATCAGGTCATGGCGAGCCAACTCGGACCAAGGTGGTTGAACCGGGTCCAGCAGATCGCAGCCCCGACGCATACCGGCCGCTTGAGCCGTTACGCCTTGCTGGCCGAGCAGGTGAACGCCCTGGAAGCAGAACTCGAACAAGAAACCGACGCCCAGCTCAAGGAGCGGAGCAAGCGCCTGAGGTTGAAGGCCCGGCAAGGCGACTCGTTGAATAGTCTGCTCGTCGAGGCGTTCGCGCTGGTCCGCGAATCGGCCAAGCGGACCGTGAAGCAGCGCCATTACGACGTCCAGCTCGTCGGTGGAGCGGCGATCCATTACCGCTGTCTGGCCGAGATGGAAACCGGCGAAGGCAAGACGCTGGTCGCAACGCTTCCGGCCTACCTGAACGCCCTGGCCGGCAAAGGGGTCCACGTCGTCACCGTCAACGACTACCTCGCCCAGCGCGACGCCGACTTCAATACGCCGATCTATCAGATGCTCGGTATGACCGTCGGCTGCATCCAGACCGGCCAGCCCGACGGATCGCGGCTCGCCGCCTACGCGTGCGATATCACCTATGGGACGAGCAAGGAGTTCGGCTTCGACTTCCTCCGCGACGAGCTGAAACGGCTCAAGATCGGCGCCAACGAACGGAAGACCTTCGAGGAAGCCTTCCTCGGCCGGTCGACCGAAGGGGGCGATCCCCCGGTCCAGCGCGGTCACTTCTTCGCCATCGTCGACGAGGCCGACTCGATCCTGATCGACGAGGCCCGAACGCCCTTGATCATCGGTGCCAACAATCAGCCGACCCAGGAAGAGGCCGCCGCCTACCTCGGGGCCGACCAACTGGCCGCCACGCTGATCCGAGGCAAGGACTTCAAGTACGATCCCGCCGAGCGCAAGGCCGAACTGAACGCCGCCGGCCGCCGGAAAGTTCAGGTCGCCGCCGGTCACTCGTCGTTTTCCACTCTGACCGTCGACGGCCTTTACGAATATGTCGAGCGAGCCCTCCGGGGCCAGATCGCCTATCTCCGCGACCGCGATTACGTCGTCTTCGACAACGAGATCGTGATCGTCGACGAGTTCACCGGCCGGATGATGCCGGGCCGACAGTGGCAAGACGGGCTCCACCAGGCGATTCAGGCGAAGGAACGGCTGGAGATCACGCTCGAAACCATCACCGCCGCGCGGGTGACGGTCCAGGACTTCTTCCTCCGCTACAAGAAGCTCGCCGGAATGACCGGAACGGCCGCTTCCGACGCCGCCGAGCTGAAGCGGGTCTACAAGGTGAATGTTTTCAAGGTTCCGACCAACCGCCCGGGTCGGCGAACCTGGAAGCCCGACCGGGTCTTCTCGACCGAGGACGAGAAGTTCCGCGCCGTCGCCGACCAGATTGTTGAATGGCACAGCAAGGGGGTCGCCGTCCTGATCGGTACCCGCTCGATCGAAAAATCCGAGCGGCTCAGTGCCCTCCTGAACGCGGCGAACATCGAACACCAGATCCTTAACGCCAAGAATCACGAGATCGAGGCCCAGATCGTCGCCCAGGCCGGCGGAATCCGGAAGGTGACCGTGGCGACCAACATGGCTGGTCGAGGAACCGACATCAAGCTCGACCCGGAGATCGCCGCCAACGGCGGGCTCCACGTGATCGGGACCGAACGGCACGAATCACGCCGGATCGACCGCCAGCTCGCCGGTCGTTGCGCCCGACAAGGCGACCCTGGCTATTGCCAGTTCTTCGTCTCGCTCGAAGACGAGATCATCGAGGCTTACGGCGAAAAACCAGCGATCCGGCTCCGGAAGCGCCACGCCGGGAAGGGGGAACTGACATCCAACCGGATGAGAAGGCTCGTCCTCTCGGCCCAGGCACGCAAGGAACGGCAGCATTACCGCGATCGCAAGCTGCTGATGAACTACGAGAAACAGCGGGCCGACATGCGCAAGAACATGGGGCTGAATCCCTGCCTTGGCTGAGTCGCACCAAGCCAAACGGTAGAGTTGCGCCGAGCCTCAGGCGAGACCCGCCGGTAATGCGCGGCGGGGCTCGTCGCTCTCGACACCACATCAAACAGGCTGGGGGTGTACCCAGATTTTCTGGGGGCTCTGGTCGACCCTACCCGCAGGCTTCCGACGAAGCTCTCATCTGGAGTGCGAAAGCTTGCTCTCGCTCTGGCGACCGGAGCTTGCTCCGAGCCCGAGTGACCTGGCCTTTCTGAGGTTTGCGGATCTTGGTGCGTGGAGCAAGCTCCACGAAGCAGAGCGAGAGCAAGCTCTCGCACTCCAGAGAACCAATCCCTTCGAGGCCCCCACCAGAAAATGAGGGCATACCCCCTGACTGGGCAGAGATCACCCTTTAGCTGGTTTGATCAAAGTTAAAACAGTTTTTGGCCGAAGCTTACTGGAGTCGGCGGAGTCCGGCGCTCATCGACGACTCGGACCGTGCGGAACTGGAACCAGCCAGCGGGTTCCGCCCGGAGTCCGGAAGGGATATCAGGGTCATGGTTGCCGGAGACTTGCTGCGACTGGCCTGGGAGGCCGAACACGACGGTCGACCTCGGCTCCGCGATGCCTTGCTGACGATGGCGGTCACCGAGAGCACGCCCGGCGACGCCTGGGCCGAACGCTGCCGGGAACGGCTCCTGAAGGACCGGCCCGACCACTTTCTGGGACAGTTTCCCAGTGTCGCCCAGGCCCTGGACGACCCCCGGGTCGTCGCCGCCCGCGACAAACTTCGGATCAAGTATCCGGCACCCCGGATTGACTGGCTCTTGCTCCGCGCGAGCGCCCGCCGCGGGCCGTTCCTGGGCCGAAACGAGTCACTCGAAGCCATGATCGAGGACCTGGTCGGATTCACCTCGGCCGAGGTCGATGATAACGTCCGGCTCGACGCCGCGCAACTGTCCCGAGGCCCCTTGATCCGTCAGAAGGCCAGCCGTCCCGTGGCCTGGTCGCTGGCCTATCCGCCGATGGTCCGATCAAACAGGACGTCCGATTCCGACCCGGACAACGAGCCCGAGACTCCGAGCGACTGGGACCACGACGAGAATCGGCCGACCGGAACTTCCGAACGCGAGTTCGTGGTCTATTACGCGACGGTGCTCCTGGCGCTGGCGTTCCTGCTGGCGACGGTCCAGCCAGGCTCGGAAACCTCGGCAAGATGAGAGGGAATCAGGGCCGTTCGCCGCTCAAGGTGTCGGCGAGTGGATCTGGATCGGCTCGCGACGGTGGCGGTTGTCGCGGGTCAAGGCTCCGTCGAGCTTGCGGTCGAGGGCCTCGATCGCTCCGTCGAGAACTCCTCGGGTGGTGTCGAGGTGATGCGGTCGGAGGGCGTAGGGGTCGCGAGGCAGGCCCGTCCGGGGATAAACGAGCGCCTCGGGCCTGATCCCCGAATTCTTGGGGGCCTGGTGCGGGAGTAACGGATCAAAGCTCGCCCCGGTCCGCGAAGCCCGGTAGTACGCCCGGCGTTCTTCGGGCGGACCCGGGTAGGTCCATGAGGTCCGGAGCGCGAGAACTTCGGCCATTTGCGGCCAGGGCGAGGCCGAGAAGTCGATCGTTGGTGAGGAAGCATGGCCGACGACGGCCGGCAAGAGCTTCCAGACCTCGATGGTCGGCAATGGTCGAGCGGGGTCGGCGATCAGCTCGACCAGATCCGATCGACCCAGATCGATGGCGGCCTGATGGATCAATGCCTCGGCCGAAGCGACGTAGAGCAACAAGGAGGCTCGGGCCAGCCGGCTTGAGGAACGCTCCGACTTCGCCAGCATCAGCCGGCTCTGCGAGTGGAACTCCAGCGCGTCCTGGTAGAGACAGTGGAACGGGCTGACCTCGGTGACGATGATCGACACCGGCGGTTGCCCCCCCTGGGAGTCTCGAGGGGTGAGTCGATTCTCGACGGCCGATCCCGACAAAGTCCTCGGAACCGGATCACCACTGGTCATATCCCCTCCCCACCGATCGGACAGGATCACGGCCGTCGCGCCATGGAACGAGCCGACCTGGCGAGTCGCCAGGTCGCTCTTTTATCAATCTAGCAGACCGTCGAGCGGTTGGCTAACCCGCGGCCGGTTTCACCGCCGGTTTTGACTCGCTCGCCGGGGGCGGTGGTGGCGAAGGGGCCGGAGCCAGCGGCGGCGCCGGCTCGCGGAACGGGTCGTTCCAGATCAACTCGCGAGCCTTCAGCATGTTGCCGTGCCGTTCGTTGGCCTGGATGTTCTCGGAATAGAATTTGATCGCGCCGGCGTAGTCTCCTTTTTTCTCGCAGATTCGGCCCAGATTGGACAGGGCGCTCCACCGAAGCATATAGAAGTAATAACGTCCCGGTCCCGGCTCGGGAGTCATCTTCACAAGCATCCGGAAGAGGAACTCGGCCTCGTCGATCTTGCCTCGGTCCATCTGACATTGAGCGAGAAAGAAGGTCGAATAAACGTCGAGAGCGGTTTGGACCTCGGGAGTGATCGGCGTCTTGTCGGCGTCATTCATCACGGCCCCCTGGGCGAAGCGGAGGGTCCCGTATTTCTCGATCGCTTCTTCGAGGTTGCCCCGAAGATGCGCTGTCCGGGCGAGAAGGAGCGGGAGTTCGCTCCGGAAGAACTGGAGCGACATCTGAGTCGCGGCGACGAATTCGGGCTTGGTGAACAACGATTGCTCGACCAGCGTCGGCAGTTCCCAGAGATTGATCAGGCCGACCCGAGGCCCCAGCGCCTGGGCAAAGTTCCGGGCCTGCTCCAGCGCGTCGCGAAACAGGATCGTCCGGTACTCGCCGCGTAACTGCCCCTGGAGCAGCCGCATCCTCGGGGCGAAGTAGCCCGGACTGGAGTCGAGCAACACGCCGATTCGCGTGGTGCTGGCGGCGATCTCCTCGCCGGTCGTGCCGTAGAGGAAGCTCCCCGGCAAGTCGAGTCGCCCCAGGACGATCGGATTGGTCAGCGCTTCGTCCAGGGTGGCCACGCCGGTTCCGTCGGGACCGGGAATCTCGATCCCGAGCCGTTGCTCGAACAGGTAAAGCTTGCCGTCGATCGCCGCCGCGGTGACCCAGGCGACCGGCGGTCGATTGGCAACCTCGGGACTGGCCAGCGGCGAGATTCGCGGCATGAACGTGAGAATGCCGACATCAACACCGATCTGCCGACAGAGCGACATGAACAGCCAGCCGCGCTCCGACCAGTAACCGCCGTACTCGGTGGCCATCCCGCGAACCAGGACGTCGGCCGGCCGAGCCTGCGCCTGCCGCATGTTGGGGGCGGCCAGCGACTCGGCGGGAATCAGCTCGACATTCCGAACCACCCAGTCAAAGATCCGCCGGACCTTCGACAGGTCATCCCCTTCGCCCGCGACCCGGGTGGCCACGTTGTGATAAAGCATGCAGTCTTCAAGATGCCGCGCATCCTTGATCGTAAACTTGGGTGACGACAATGCCTTGACGATCGGCTCGGGGTCCTGGTTGTACAGGAGAGCGATTTTTCGGAGTAAGAATTTCTTCGATTCCTCGTTGTACTCGTAGTCCGACGGCTGGGTTCCCTGATCGAACAGATCGTTCAGGTTATCAGTGGCGATCGCGAAGTTCTGTCCGCCGGGATTGATCGACGCCGTCTTCATCAGGTTGATGACGTTGGCGAGAATGACGTCGCGACGGCGCTGAATTTCGGGGTCAATCTCATTGGTCAGCGTGGTCGATTGCGGCGAGTCGATCGTGCTCGCCGTCGAGGAAGCCGGGCGTCCGGGAGCCGTTGGTAACGGGCCATCCACGATCCCTGACGGCAGAATGGGTGGCTTCTTATTCTGATAATCGCAACCGGTCAGGATCATGACCAGGCCGATCAGGCCGAGGGGAAATCGCCGATTCAAAGGGAGGCTCCTGCGAGACGGGGGCTGAACTATAAAGATGATGAATCCATCGAGAGCCGGGAGCTTCGAGGAGAATCCGACCGCACTATTTTGAGAATTAACCACGCCCGCGCCGAGGGAGAAGGGCGGGGAACCACCCGTTTTGTCACTTCTACGAACCAGACCCGCCGGAAGTTCGCTCGATTCTCGAAACCTTCCGCGGCTTCGTCCGACCAGACCTCTTGACCTGGGATGCCGCCGAGACATACGATAAGGCCAGATTTGAGGCCACGCCTCAACCGGAGAGACGGTCAATGGCGCGTTCGATTCTAACCCTTCGACTTCGATCGACCCTCGGCCTTATTGGCCGGGCGTGGTCTTAGGGTTCGACGTCCGAACGCTCTCCGCGTGACCGACCATCGAAGCCCCGAGCCCCGCCTGTTGGCGAAGCTCGGGGCTTTTGGCGTTGATCGACCGCCGGTTTTTCTCTTCGTGTCTCGAACCTCGAACTCCCCAGGGACGAGTGCCTCCCATGCCCGACTCCGAATCGAACGTGGAACGGATCAGGATCTTCGACACCACCTTGCGCGACGGCGAGCAATCGCCCGGCGCGAGCATGAATCATCTCGAAAAGGTGGAGGTCGCTCGGGCTCTTGCCCTCCTGGGCGTCGACGTGATCGAGGCCGGCTTCCCGATCGCCTCGCCCGGCGATTTCGAGGCCGTTCGCGCCATCGCGACCGAGATCACCGGAGCCTCGGTCTGCGGGCTCGCCCGCTGCAACGCTCGCGATATCGACCGGGCCTGGGAAGCACTCCAGTATGCCCAGAAGCCGCGAATTCACGTCTTCCTGGCCACCTCGGCCATCCATCGCGAGCACAAGCTCAAGATGACCACCGCGCAGGTTGTCGAGAAAGCCGTCGCCAGCGTCCGCCAGGCTCGAAGCCTCTGCGAAGATGTCGAGTTCAGCCCCGAGGACGCCGCCAGAACCGAGGTCGACTTCCTCTGCGAGGTGGTCGAGGCCGCCATCGAGGCCGGGGCGACGACCGTCAACATCCCCGACACGGTCGGCTACGCCACGCCGTTCCAGTACGCCAACGTGATCCGGACCCTCCGCGAGCGCGTGCCGAACATCGGTCGGGCCGTGATCAGCACCCATTGTCATGACGACCTGGGAATGGCCGTCGCCAACAGTCTGGCGGCTGTCGAGGCCGGAGCCCGCCAGATCGAATGCACGATCAACGGGATCGGCGAACGAGCCGGGAACGCCGCGCTCGAAGAGATCGTGATGGCGCTGAAGACCCGGTACGACTATTACGGCCTGGAAACCAACATCAAGACCGAGCGACTCTATCCGGTCAGCAAGATGATCTCGACCATCACCGGTCTGACCGTCCAGCGCAACAAGGCGATCGTCGGCCGGAACGCTTTCGCTCACGAGTCGGGCATCCACCAGGACGGCATGCTCAAGGAACGTTCGACTTATGAGATCATGCGCCCAGAAGATGTCGGAGTGCCCAAGACCGACCTCGTACTGGGCAAGCATTCGGGCCGCCACGCCCTGAAGGATCGCGTCAGCGAGCTGGGCTATCACCTCAACGAGACCCAGCTCGAAACCGTCTTTCACGACTTCAAGGCCCTGGCCGACAAGAAAAAAGAGATCTTCGACGACGACCTGGTCGTCCTGATCGAGAAGCATATCCAGGACGTGACGCCGGTCTGGAGCCTGGTCAGCATGCACACGACGGCCGGGACCGGACTGTTGCCCACGGCGACGGTCTGCATCCGTCGGCCCGACGGTCAGATTGTTCAGGACGCCGCGATCGGCGACGGACCGGTCGACGCGATCTTCAAGGCGGTCGAGCGAGTGACCGGGATTGCCGCGAATCTCAAGGAGTTCTCGATCCGAGGGGTCACCGCCGGCAAGGACGCACAGGGGGAAGTCTCGCTCGAACTCGAAGTCACCAGCGACGACCGGACCTTCCGGGGCCGGGCCGCCTCGACCGACATTATCGAGGCCTCGGCCGAGGCCTACCTCAACGCCGTGAACGCGATCGCGACCCGTCGCGAACGCGACCAGCCCCGCGAGGTGATCGGGCGGCCGGGGGCAGGGGCCTGAACAATGCCCGGTCAGGAGCAACTCAAACGCCTCGGAATTTCGCGGGAATCGGCCTCAAGGCTCGGTCGTAAAGCTGCCGAGGCCGAAATTTTTCTGGGAATACACGGGGTTTCGGTCACTGCCGGAATCCCGTCGGCTCCAGCGTCGGTAGCTCTTCGATGGAATGTCGAAGCAGAATTTCGTGTCCACGATACGCCGACACGTTCCGACCCTTTACATAAGACGGTAGAATTACCGAAGCCCGTCGATGACCAAGTGGCCGATCGATTCAACCGAATCTTTGGACGAGGCTGAATGACGATGATTCACATCAACCAATGCTGTTGCCAGGAAAGAGGGATGGGCACGCCGACGACCTCCCCTTTCGATCAGGAGATCGCCCTGGGCTTTTACGATGGACCGACTCACGGGTTTCTCCATTGCCGAGATTGTCAGCAAGAGTTCTATTTCGCGATGATCGATTCGCGCGCGGTTTCTTCTGAAGAGGACACTCGTATCTTCGAACTCGCGTCGATCCCGATCGGGTCGATCGCGCGCTTCGAGACTGCCATGTCGCCTTTTCAGCAAACCATTCATCCGGTCTGGGTGCCACTCTGGTCGTTCCCAACCGACCAGGACCGAGACTGGATGAGCCAGTTCGTCGATGGGATCGTGAGCCAAAAGGGCCCAGTGGAGTGGGTCGTGGCCTCGTCAACCTGGCTCAGTGACGAGATCCTGGCCGCTCGGCCGATCGAAAATCTTGACCGGCAAGAGCCCGTGGACTGGTTCACGTCTCTGGGACTGATCCCGGCTTCGATTGAAGATTAGTGAGCCGGGATGGCGAGACGATTTCACGCAAACCCATTCGCCTCGATCGCGTCGAGGAAACAGCGGCGGATCTCGGACGTTCCGATCAGGCTGGGCTCGAACGCATCGGTCAGCCAGTCGGGTTGACCTTGCAGAAAGTGGCCGTGCAGGTCGACCGACGCTCCATAGGCCTGGCCAAAGTGGCTCAGCAGCGCGTTGATCTGACGGAGGATGTCACGCCCTCGGGCCTGGTCGGGGCCGAAGAATTGGAGAGAATCGTCGCCGAACGACGGGTCGTAGACGGTGGCGATCAGGACCGGTCGAACGGGTAGCTGATCGAGGAACCGCTTCAGTGATTGCGCGAACTCCTCGGCTCCGAAATCGCCGCCGTCGGCCAGTGATTGCCGGAGGTCGTTGCCGCCGATCGTCAGCAGGGCGATGGCCGGTCCTTCGACTTCGAGATCCTCGATCTGTTCGATCAGGCCACCGACCACCGAGCCATCGTAGGCTCGGAGATCCGTGACGGTTTCCTCGTCCTTAGAAAAGAGGTCGCGACCGCGAAATTCGGGAAAGAGCTGGTCGTGATTGTTCACGATCAGGCGGCCGGGATCGACCCCCTTGTCGTTGTAATGCGAACAGTCGAGGGTCGAGTCGCCAAAGGTGTAAACCGTGAGCATACGACTCTCTTCTCGAACTTCAGAGAAGCTCGGCGGCCGCGGCCCGATCGATCATCCAGGTGACCTTGCCCGGGTCTGTCTGGAGCAGTGAGCCGGGAACCTCGGAGCAGACTGGACCGGTCAGCGACCGGGCGACCGCCGGAGCTTTGCGATCGCCAAACGCGAGAATCAGGATCGAGCGAGCCGCCAGAATCGTGGCGATTCCCATCGTCAGGGCTTGACGCGGGACGTTGGCCTCGCCGCCGAAATCCCGCGCGGCATCGGCGATCGTCGTCGGATGCAGCTCGACCAGCCGCGTCGGCAAGGCCAGCGATTGTTCGACGGGCAGGTCGGTTGGCTCATTGAAGCCGATGTGGCCGTTCCGCCCCAACCCGAGAAGTTGCAGGTCGAGCCCCCCCTCGGCCGCGATCCAGCGATCGTAGCCGGCTCCGTGATCGTTGGCGAACGCTTCGGGAACCGTGCCATCGAGCAAATGGGCCCGGTTGACCGTCAGGTCGACCTGCGAGAACAGGTGGCGATCCATGTAGGCGCGATAGCTGTTCGGGTCGAGCGGACTCATCGGGTAATATTCGTCGAGGTTATAGGTCGAAACCTGAGCGAATGACAAGGCCCGGGCTTGATGCTCGCGAACCAGACCCGCGTAGACCGGTTCGGGGGTCGCTCCGGTCGCCAGACCGAGTACGGCCTTGCCGCGTGCGTCCAGGCAATCCCGGATCAAGGTGGCGAGCCGATCGATCGCCGACTCGTAGGCATCCGCCGCGGTTGCGAATACCTCGACCTCGGCTCCGGCCAGTTCCCGTCGATGGATAGGCTTGGTCATTCCCGGCTCGATATTCCCAGACATTAACGATCTACTCAATCGAGAGCCACGAATTTTTCGGGCGATCAGAGATTTGCCGAGGCCGGGACGACGGAATTCTGAAGCATCCCCAGGGCCAGTTGGATCGGGTCGGTCGGGTTGGTTTCCGACCGGTTCGGGTCGAAGGTCTCGACCTGGAACAGTTCGACGCCAACAAATCGTTCATCGGTCCGGTGGGCTCGACCGGATAAACTATGTCCTTCCGACCATTCGCGAGCCAGCGCGGCGTAGGCCCGGCCGAGGTGCGAGCAGAACTCGGTATAATCGGTCAGCAAGACCTGCGAGGCATGACAGTGAATGGCCCATTCCTTGGTCCGCTCGGCCTCGCCGTCATAGGTGAAGTAAGCGTTGGGGCGGGGCAGGGGGCCCCAGGGGGTCCAGCCGGTCAGCACCAGCGTATCGGTCAGCCCCGCGCCGACCAGACCGACGGCGGCGAGAGCCCGGGTCATCCGGTGGGCCAGGTGGGCATCGGTCGCCGGGGGAATGATCAACGCACCGGGTTTCCGGGCGATGAACCACTCGACAATCTTGTCGATATCCGCCGGGCTCGGCTGATATCC
>JAJYCH010000767.1 GCA_021778575.1 Planctomycetota bacterium | reverse complement strand
CTCGCTGCAGACCGGACCGCCCTGCGACCAGCCCGTGCAGCGTCGCGAGCGGAACGAGAAGATTCAGAAGCTGGTCAAACAGCCTGAATCGTTCGTCGATCCCGCCCGCCCCACGCTCGTCTCGACCAGCCCCACCAGCCCCTACGCGGTCGAGATCCTCGCCTGTCACATCGGCGACGGCCAGACCCGACCGACCGAGGGACGCCCCGCGCGGATCGACAAGGGACTGGCGCGGATTGACCTCGAACGCGATGAGGTCTACGAGATCCGGATCCACAACAACTCGCCCGACGAAGTCGCCGCGCGAGTCTTCATCGATGGGATCGACGTCTACCAGTTCTCCGACGATCGCGACCCGAAGGACGCCACAAGGCCGAAATTCACCCACTTCATCATCCCGGCCCAGTCCACAAGCCAGATTCCCGGCTGGCACAAGCGGCAGGTCGGCGCGGACAATTTCCTCGCGTTCCTGGTCACCGCCTACGGCAAGGGGGCGTCGACCAAAGGAGTGAAAGCGCAAGGAGAAGTCGGCGTGATTCAGGTCCAGTTCTCGCGATCGAAGCCGATGCCGGCCGACGGCCTGCCTCGTGGGGCCGATATCGAGACCGGCTTCGGGCCACCTCGCCAGGGGGAGCAGAAGGCCGTGGTTCGCGAGATCGAGCCCTTTATCGATGCCGTGAGCATCCGTTACACTCATTGAGCCCGTCAAAGTGACGTTGATCCTCGCCCCTCTGGAGCCGATCCGATGAAGTCGATGAAGGTCCGCGTCGTCCTGTCCGCCCTGGCGCTCCTGGCGATCGCTTCGGCCGCGCTGGTGGCCCAGGCTCCGGCCCCGCCGCCGAAGCGGGTGGCCTTGCTGGTGGGGATCAACGAGTACAACCGCCGGGGGTTCGTCGACCTGAAGTGGGCCGAGAACGACGTCGACGCCGTGGGCCAGGAACTGAGGCGGATCGGCTTCGATCAGGTGGTGACGTTGAAAGGCACCTCCGCCGGCGCATTGAAAGCGACTCGTGAGAACATCGATAAACAGCTAATGGGACTGCTCTCCGGCGTGGGCAAGAATGACGTGGTGCTGGTGATGCTCAGCGGGCACGGCCAGGAATTGCCGGTGAAGCGGGCGGACGGGACGACGGTCCGCGACCAGTTCTATTGCCCGATCGACGCGGTGGTGAACAAGGCCGAAACGATGTTCTCGCTGAGCCGCTTGACCGACGAGACGCTGCACACCTGGGGCGGCAAGAACCTGGTGCTGGTCGACGCCTGCCGCGACGGCGTGGTCGATAACGACAAGGGGGTCGCCCGGGGAATCCAGGGCAAAGTGGTCGCCCTGCCCGAAGGCACGGCCGTCCTCTTCGCCTGCGCCTCGGGCCAGCGGTCGATCGAGCTGGGCCGGCTCGAGCACGGCGTCTTCACCCACGGCGTACTCGAAGCCCTGAAGGACTTCGACGGATCGAAAGGCCCGCTGACCTGGGACTCGCTGGTCAACCAGGTGAAGAACAACGTTTTCGAGCTGAACCCCGAGCAGGAGCCGATCGCCGCCGGGGTGCTGGGCCGGCTGGTCCTGGCCAACCGGGTTGGTGGTGCTCCCATGACGAGGAAGGCTGACGTCGACCGGCCCAGGCCGTCGGCCTCGAACCTTCCCGCCCAGATCGGCCTGACGGTGGGCGAGCTTCGCGACGACAACGGCCTGAAGATGAAGTTCCGCTGGTGCCCGCCGGGGAAGTTCCGGATGGGCAGCCCGGCGAGTGAGCCGGAGCGCCAAGACCGCGAAGGACCGGTGGATGTGACGTTGAGTCAGGGCTTCTGGCTGGGCCAGTTCGAGGTGACGCAGAGTCAGTGGCAGACAGTGATGGGGACGAGCCTTCGAGATCAGATGGCCAAGGCAGACAGTACGAGCCTTTACGGCGAGGGGCCTGACCATCCGATCTATTACGTCAATCACACCGAGGCGACGGAGTTCTGCACGCGGCTGACAGAGACCGAGCGTCGCGCCGGTCGTCTGCCGTCGGGCTGGGTTTACGCGTTGCCGACGGAGGCGCAGTGGGAGTATGCGTGCCGTGCGGGGACGACGACGGCGACCTCGTTCGGCGACCGGCTGAGCAGTCGCGAGGCGAATTTTGATGGGAACTATCCTTACAACGGTGCAGAGAAGGGACCATCCCTGGCAAAGACGTCTCCGGTGGGCAGCTATCGTCCCAATGCCTGGGGTCTGTGTGACATGCATGGGAACGTGTGGGAGTGGTGCCGGGGCGGTTACGAGAAGGAGTTGCATGGAGGCGTGGACCCGGTCGGCTCCGAGGCTGCCTCGCGGGTGAGCCGGGGCGGGAGCTGGGACTACGACGGCAGGTTCTGCCGGTCGGCGCTCCGCTTCGGCAACGACCCGTCGGACCGGGACAGCGACGTGGGTTTTCGGGTCGCCCGAGTCCCGCAATAAGCAAGCATGCAGTCAGGCGCCCGTAACGGAGGCTGGCGGGTCGGGAGGAGGCGGAGCCGCCGACCCGCCCTGCCGGAGTGGAGGGTGGGGGGCAGGCAGGTCTTCTTTTTGAACGTGCCGCGCAGCGGCTCCGCGTGAATTTTGGCCGGTTGTCTGACAGTTGTCGGGGCCGCTGTGCGGACCGTGGGTTCGACGGGCAAATCCCGGGTTCAGGACCGCGACCGGCCCGACGGTCCGCGCCGCAGACCCCCTCAGAATTTCGACGAAAGTATGTTCAAACCGGGTCAAATTTCGGGAACATGATCCAGGACCGGTCGGTCGGGACCGGCTTCCGCGACGGATGATGCGCGATTCTGGGTGGCATGCTCTCGGTACTCCGTGAGCATGAGATGGCTTGGAATTCGTTCCATGCTCACGGAGTACCGAGAGCATGCCACCCAGGACAAGGCTCACCCTCATGAACAATCGGACGCAACAAAGCGGTTTTCCTTTTCACGCTGCACCCTCGAACCGATTGAAACTATGAGAGTTGGAGGTCGAGCCGCCGAGT
>JAJYCH010000036.1 GCA_021778575.1 Planctomycetota bacterium | reverse complement strand
GGGGAAGCGGGTAGCGGGAAGTGGGTAGGGGGTAGTGGGAAGTGGGAAGTGGGAAGTGGGAAGTGGGAAGTGGGAAGCGGGTAGTTGGGTAGGGGGAAGCGGATAGCGGGTTCTGACCGCTGGCGGCGGGCGTTCACGCTTGACGATTCGCAAGGATCATCGATAAAATGAATTACGTCATTGTTGACGGTGGCGAAGCGTTCCCGATGCGTCCCCCGGAGTGCTAGCGTGAGAGACCCTCGCCGCGAGCCATCGGGAGATAGGCCGGCCCCCAACGCGGTGGTCGGACGGGTGAGCCTCTATCTCCGCCAGTTGGAATCGTTTCAGTCCCAGGGGATTTTGACGGTCTCCAGTTCGCAACTCGGAGCCGCCCTGGCGATCAACGATGCCCAGGTTCGCAAGGATCTGGCGTTCTTCGGTCAGTTTGGTTATCCCGGGATCGGCTACAGGATCGACGAGCTGATCACCGCGCTGCAACGGATTCTCGGGATTGATCGCGAGTGGCCGCTGGCGCTGATCGGACTGGGAAACCTGGGCAGGGCGTTATTGAAGTATCGCGGCTTTCGGAACCGGGGCTTCCGGATCGTCGCCCTGTTCGACAGTGATCCGCACAAGATCGGTAGCGATTTCGAGGGGATGACGGTTCGCTCGCTCGATACCCTGGCCGAGGTGATTGTCCAGCAAAACATCAGCCTGGCGGTGCTGTCGGTCCCCGCCGAGGCCGCGCAACACGTGGCCGACCAGTTGGTGGCAAGCGGTATTCTGGGAATCTTCAACTTCGCGCCGATGCCCCTGATCGTGCCGGCTTCGGTCAGCATCGTGGCGGTCGATCTGAGCGTCCAGCTCGAACATCTGGCATACAAGACGCAGACCACCCGGGGCGGGATTTCATTCGTGGGCTGATTTCTTTCTCTTCCCGATCGGCCGCCCGCTCGCTAGAATGCGTTTCTGTCCTCGCAAGCCTCGCGATTATTTACCCGGTGGTGAAACGGTATCACAACAGGTTTTGGTCCTGTTTTTCCAGGTTCGAATCCTGGCCGGGTAGTTTTCTTGAACCTCGAAAAATCTCTTTTCATCGGCGCAGGCTGGTCGAGCGCGTTCCAATTTTCTTGGTCTAGCCAGGCCTTGATTCCGCTCCGGAACTCGCAATACCCTTTTGATAGCATCTCGCCGGAGGGATACGAGATATCATGCCGGATCTCTTGATTCGCGACCTTTCGCCGATCAAGCATGAATTGCTCCGGTTACGGGCCGAGTCGAGCGGAAGTTCGATCCAGCCCTCCGCTCCGTCCGCTCGATCGCAACACCACCACCCAGACCAACCATCCCGCGACCGACAGGCCGATTCCGATCGTCAGTGAAGCCGGACGGTATTGATAGACCAGGCGGTGTTCTCCGGCGGGGACGACCGCTCCGCGCATGGCCCGATTGGCCCGGAAGATCGGGGCGGGCCGGCCGTCGATTTCGAGTGTCCAGCCGGGATAGATCATGTCGGCGAGAATGACGAGACCCGGCGATCCGAGCGTCACCCTCAGTTCCACCCGTGACGGGTCATGGTCGTCGCTGACCTTGACCGGTTCGGACGCTTCGATTCCTCCGGCCAGTCCGGCGAGTTCCGTGATCGATGCTTCAACGTGGGCGACCCGGCGCGGGTCGGTCGCCACGAGCGCGTCGTCGTGCCAGAGTTCGTCGTCCTGATAGAGAATCCGGGTCATCAACTGGCGACGATCTGCCGGCGAGACGACCTCGTTCGCCCCGACCGGGATGACCCGGTGAACGACCCAGGCTCGGGGCAAGGCCGCGCGATTCCGGAGGACCTGGAAATCGTCGGTCCGGCCCCATTCCTCGCGCCTGCTCCTGGCGTCGGGACCGGTCAATCCTTCCGGAAAGATCGAAACGGTGTTCGGCGCGAGCGAGGCAAACCCTCGCGATGAGCTATTCCAGGCCAGTCGAGCCGGGACGATGAAATAACGCGTGTTCCAGAGGTCAAAGCCGCGTCGGGGATAGTAAACGACCGGGCGATCGGCGGGAATCCCCAGTCTCCGGGCCACTTCCGGCGCAGGTAAGACGCGAAAGGGCTCGAAGAAAGCGCGGCTTGCGGCCAGTTCGGCCGTCGAGTAAGCGAAGGTTGATTCGAGTCCCAGCGTCTGCTCATACTTGGGCCGGAGCGTGTCGCGTTCCCAGCGCACGATCTCTTCAAGCCGGTCGGGTGAACTGATCTCGCTCCAGCGCATCAAGGCCCACGAGGGCAGGCGGAAGATCCGGAACGGACCGGCTTCGGGATTCTCACGCTCCGAACGTTCGATGGCGGCCAGGGCTCTGGGCTCGAACTCATAGGCCGAGGCCGCGATGGTCCCCACTTCGCCGCGATTCGCCACGACCAGGTCGGCCGACAGGATCAAGAGAGCACCGATCCCCGCCAGCTTCGGGCGGGTTGCGGCCAGCCGTGCCAGGATCAGAAATCCAGCAGCGTTCAGCGAGCCCTGGATCAAGCCGCCGCGAAGAACCGTCAGAGCCCCGAGCGGGTCGAAGGGTCCGAACGCTGAATTCGCCCAGGCCGCTCGTCCTTCGAGAAGCCCGAGGACCCAGCCGTTGGCAACAAAGGTCATCACCAGGCCAATCAGGCCGACAGACAGAACTCCCCAGGCGAGTCCGACACCGGCCCGACGTCGCCCGGCGACCAGACCATCGAACCCCATCCCGGCCAGCGCGGCAATCCCCAGCGCTCCGGGGATGAACAGCTTGCCCGGATAGCGGAACGATCGGAAGCCGGGCAGGGCCGAGCTGAGGAACCAGTAAACTCCGCCATCGCCATCGCGAAGCCGACCATCCTCGCGAGGGAGCGACGGCTCGGTCCCCTCCAGCGTGCCGAACCGGGTCTCGCCTCCCGGTAATGCCCGGGCGATGAAGATGGGACTGGCATGATCACCCAATCCGCCCAGAATCCCGACCACCGCCAGGCCGATCATCCAGCCCCGACCCGTCGAGCCGCCTCCTTTGCCGATCGCCCCGGCGGCGAGCAACAACGTCAGGCCACCGAGATAGATCGAGGTCATCCAGACGTTCTGGTCGTTCGTCGGCGGCAAGGCGGTCAGCCAGTTTCGGTTGACACCGAAGGTCGACCCGAAGAAATGGGGCCAGAACCACTCGACCAGCCGCGCGGGATGAATCCCATGGGCATAAATGTCGATCGGAATCGAGGAATCACCCCGCGACGATTGACCGATGAACTCCAGCGTCGGGACAAGCTGGGCTCCCGACAGGGCGAGGGCCAGCCCACAGGCTCCGGCCAGCCCCAGCCAGCGCCTGGCCAGACTTCCTCGATCGCGGATCGAGCCGCCCCGGATCAGCACGAAACCTCCGAGCACGACCCAGAGGAGCACACTGGCCAGACCTGTCGAGAACTGAAGAATCTCCAGCGTCAGCAATCCGCCGTAAGCCGCCAGGAGCCCGACCGCGACCAGCGAAATCCGCCAGCCGCGACCAGGCCGATCGGCGACAATCCAGAACCCGACCGCGCCGGCCACCGAGGCGAAAGCCGTCAGATAAGCGGCCTCGGGGTCGCCCCCGAGCAGTTGCATGGCAAGCACGAACGCCAGGCCGAGGCATCCTCGACCATCCCTCGACCGGAGCCAGGCGTCGGCGGAACGGAGCCCCAGCGGCATCCAGGCCGCCCCGACCAAGAAGACGACGTTGCTGTATTGAGTCAAAACCGGAGCACCGAACGCATAGGCCAGCCCGCCCAGAGTCGAGCCCACGGCCGAGACCCCCCAGCCCCGGAGCAAGACCACCATGGCCACGAAGGCCAGGATCACGTGAGCGACGACGTAAACCTTGGCCGCCCAGGGATAAGGGAGACACGCGTAGATCACCTTGCCGGGATAGAGCACGGCGGCCGTCGGATTTCCGAGGAGCGGCATCCCGCCGTTCTCGGTGTTCGACCAGAGCGGTAAACGGCCCGCCGCCCACTCGTGCTGGACCTTCTGGTAGAGCGGGTAGTAAAAGTCGGAGAAGTCGCGAAAGGCGAGCTGACGCCCTGAACTGGCGATCGACCCGAAGTCACCCACCACGACGCCCAGGACACAGACCAGCGTCAGCAACCGCACGTCAAGAAGTCGCTCCATTCCGCGATCCTTCGAGGTCTCGATCCGGTTTCGACCGGCCTACTCTACCGATGCAAGGTCAACCTGTCACCGGAGCGAAAACCGAGGTTGTCGACTTTGGAGCGGTTCGTAAAATGAGCGAACCGACGGGGATGGCCCGTCGCTGGGTCCTTTGATTCGAGATGTCAGGGATGATCATGTTCAACCACCTTCGCCGTTTCGCTCCGACAATCGCCGCGCTCGGTCTGGTCCTGGCCCCGATGGTCGGCTGCGGTACGGACACCCCTTCCACCCCGGTCGCCGAGGTCGCGCCCAATCCGCCGACGGTTGTCGACTCGCCGGCCCCACCAACCATCGAGCAAGCCGGACAAGCCGTCGACCAACAGGTCAAGCAAGCCTCTGGCGCGGTCGAGAATGAAACCGACAGCTTGAAAGTGCGGGTGATCCAGGTCACTGATGACGTCAAAAGTAATGCCCAGGAAGCCGCCGGAAAGCTCAAGCGAGACGCCAAGGACACCGAAGGCAAGCTCCGGAGTGGCGTGAAGCAGGCCGTCGGCGACGCCGAAAAGGAAGCCAATCGGCGAATCAATTCCGCCAAGGAGAATGTCGAGAAGTCGGCCGAAAAGGCGTTCGACAACGTTCTCGGCGACCCCAAGTAATCGCTCCGTCCAACCGAATCGTATTCTCTCACGACGAGTCGTCCTGAATTCCAGGGCGATTCGTCGTTCGTCATTTCCAGAGGCTGGATTGGGTTGAACCGGAACTTCATTTTCGAGGAAATCGCCGACTCTTCAAAATAATTGAAGGGTTCGGGCGACTTGCGCGATACTACCTCATCGACCTGACCGGCGCTGAGGAGTTCGCGACGATGGGCAGAGGGATCAAAGGGGCGGCCCGCCAGCTTCAGAGCGTCTTCGACCTGGGAGCCTCGGGCTCGTTGAGCGACGGCGAGCTTCTCGCTCGATTTCTGCGGAGAGAATCGTCGTCGGAACCGGCTTTCGAGGCCCTGGTGTATCGTCATGCCCGGATGGGTCTTCGCGTTTGCCGCGATGTTCTGGGCAACTCGCACGAAGCTCAGGACGCCGCTCAGGCGACTTTCTTCATCCTCGCCCGCAAAGCCGGCTCGATCCGCCAGCCCGAGGCGCTGGCGAGCTGGCTCTACGGGACCGCTCGACGGATCGCGCTGCGAGCGCTCCGGCAATCGATCCGCCGGCGTCGCCACGAACGCCGGAGTGCCGAGATCGCCCAGACGAAGCCAACCGAGCCCGAGTCGTCGGCAAACTGGGCCGAGCTTCATGAGGAACTGGCGAAGCTCCCTGACCGTTATCGCGATGTGATCATCCTTTGCGACCTCACCGGGTTGACCCACGAGCAGGCCGCCGGTCGGCTCGGATGTCCCCCTCGGACGGTGGAGACCCGGCTCTCCCGGGGTCGCGAACGGCTCAAAGGGCGGCTGATCCGCCGGGGGCTGGCGCCCTCGACGGCCCTGGTGGGAGTGGCCTGGGGGCTCGAAGCACAGGCCACGCCGCCGATGGCCTGGGTCGCGTCGACGGCTCTTGCGGGCGTGACGCTCGCGAAGGGCGGAGGGTGGGCGGCGGCCCGGCAGGTTTCGACCGTCGCCGCGGAGTGGGCCCGGACTTATCTCAAGGAATCCATCATGTTCAAGCTTCAGTGGATCATCGGCTCCAGCCTGATTCTGGGTCTGGTCTGGCAACAGGCCCGCACGCAAGACCCCGCCAAGGGGAAACCAGGTCGTCCCGATCCGCAAGCCGCGAAAGCTCCGCCGAAAAAGGTCGCCGACGAACCGCTGCCGCCAACCTACACCCGCAAGATCACGATCAAGGGGCGGGCATTCAACTCGACCGACAAGCCGATCGCCGGCGCCCAGATTTACGTCGGTTCACGTATGGCCTCGTATGGGAGACTGGCCGAGGTCAAGACCGACGCCGAGGGTCGCTACGAGTTCCGCGATCTCGTCTTGCCAATCAAACGAGCCGATACCGTGGGGGGCAAGGACCACGGGGCCTTCCAGGTCTACGGCGAGGCCGAGGGGCTTGGTTTCGCGTTTCGGAGCACCAAGAACTACTATCCAGGCCAGAGTCCGCTGTTTGCCCGCACCGAACAGGTGCTTCTCGACCCACCCGCCGCCTATTCCGCTGATGATCCGATCGAGATCGACCTCAGCTTTCCGCCGCCCGCCAGTCTCCACGGGACTGTGATCGACGACCGAGGCCAGCCCCAGCCAGGCATCAAATTGACCGTCCGGAACTGCGAGGTCGGCGTCACCTGGGACGATAACCGGAACTGGGAATTCGATTCGTATATTGATGAACCTCCGCCCGAATCCATGAAGACTCGGACCACCGACGCGCAAGGGCGCTACGAGTTCACCGGCCTACCGATCGACTGCCGGTTCCGGATCATGGTTGACGCCAAGGGGTTCCCCTCGACCTCGATCATCGCCGCGACGGCCGAGAAGTCCGAGCGTGAGTATCAGGGAATCCCGCCCGAGACCGGCGAGCTGAAGCTGACGATGCCGATCCCGATGGATGTTCCGATCCAGATGGTCTACGCCGATACTCGCCTGCCCGTTGCCAAAGCCTTCGTCCAGGCTGGGGGAGATTACGCGATTTCCGACGAGCAGGGGCGCGTCACCTTGCATCTCTCTCGTGGAAAGTACCAGATGGAAAACTGGCCGCCGGTAGGGACTCCCTACCTGGTCACCGGGGGAACGCTCGAACTTGGCGAGAAGGGACCGACCGAACCTCTCGTTTACACCCTCAGGCGAGGCGCGGACCTCGAAGTGATCGTCACCGACGAAGCGACCGGTCAAGGGCTAGCCGGCGTCGATCTCTGGCACCCGTCCGAGTACGGTCCACGCAATTTCTTCTTTGTGAAATCGTTCGAGGCCCCCCGGTTGGTCCGGCGCGATTCCCCTCGGACCAACGAACAAGGACGAGTCAAGGTGCTCACCGAGCCTGGCAAGCAACTCATCGGGATCGCGATTCAAGCCTATCCCGAGGGGTATGAAGTGGTTGAGAAAGACGGGCAGGAAGTGGAATGTCGCGTGGGTGAAACGACAACCGTGCGATTCCACATGCGGAAGTTGCCCTGAGAACTTTCGGGAGGATCGAGCTCTTCTGGTTCTACTCTGGCTTCGGAAGAGTTGAGCCCAGTATGCGGTCGATTGCCTCGACGATGACATGCTCGTCAAGGACTTCCAGCTTCTGATTCAGAGCGGATTCGAGGATCCCTTCACGGTAGGATTGCTCATTGACGAGGCTATCAATATCGATTCGGATCTCGGGCCGATTCCAACCGGCCCTGATGAAATCGACGCGGTGTCTCATCTCGCTCATCAGTCGATCGTGGAATGAGGTGATTTCCGACACGAACTCATCAACTGACAATCGATACGACCCTTCAAGACTCTTCCATGCCCTGATCCCATTGATTGTCAGGTCGGAATTGTTCCAGGCGATTGTGATCCAGTTGGACTCTCTCCAGATTTTGATCCTGGGACCGGCCAGTAGATGCAAAGTCGTTAGACTTCGTTCGCAGAGCCAACTGGACGCGGAATCGGCTAGATCCCAGAGTCGATCGTCGTTCTTTGATAGCCGACCTTCCCAGGAGAAATATGAGTCAATACACGATTGTTTATCAGTGGATTTCTGGATGAGTACTGACAATCGATGGGATAGCGAACAGAGTATTGCAGGTAAAATGTCAATCAGATCTTCATAAAGGCGGATCACCTGATAATCAACATAAGGGCCGACGAATGAATCGATTGGCCAGCCTTCAACCAACTCATCAGAATAGCGAAACAATGGCTCGCCACCAGCGTCGATCCAGTAGATTCCGTCAGTCAATCCGAACCAGGAGAGTGATAGGTCGGGTGACGTGCCCCAGGGTTCGATTTCGTCGACCGGCCGGAGAGCAAAATTGAACAGAGGCATTTTGCTCTCCGGACGATCGTTTCGATGAAGATTCAAGCTGGCTGCGGCGTGATCCAGGCTGGAGCCTGGGCTTCGTGGCTTGAAATCGCCGGTTCGTCGAGCAAGGTCTCGGCGATGGCGTCGAGACCGTTCAAGAGCCGGTGCCGCTGGGTCTCGGGCACGTCGATCGTGAAGGTCTGGTCGCCGGCTTTGCCGTGGAGCGTGAGCTTCAGGGCCTGGAGGTCGATCGTGACCTCGGCCCCATTTCCCGCCTGGGCGATCGTTTCCCATTCCTCGATGGGAAGCTCGATCGGCAAGAGCCCGTTGCCGTAGGCGTTTCCTTCAAAGATATCGGCGAACCCTTCTCCTTTGACGGGAGCGATCACCGCGCGAAAGCCTGCCTGGGCGACGGCCCAGACGGCGTGCTCGCGGCTTGACCCGCAGCCGAAGTTCTTGCGGACGACGAGGATCGTCGCACCCTGCGATTCCGGCTTGTTCAGGAAGAAGTCGGGGTCGACCGGGCCGTGTTCGGTGGGTTTATCCGCCTCGGGGGCACCGCCAGGAAGGTAGCGCTTGTCGGCGAAGAGCAGGGGGCCGTAACCGACCCGCTCGACCCGCTTGAGGTAGCGGGCGGGGATGATCAGGTCGGTGTTGACGTCGGTCCAGTCGAGGACTGCGACCTTGCCTGTGTGCGTTGTGAACGGTTCCATTGGTCGGTCAGTTCCCCTGGGCCAGCATCGAGCGAACATCCACGAAATGACCGGCCACGGCGGCGGCGGCGGCCATCGACGGGCTGACAAGATGGGTCCGGCCGCCCGGCCCTTGCCGCCCCTCGAAGTTGCGATTGCTGGTGCTCGCCGACCGTTGTTGCGGCGTCAGCTTGTCGGGATTCATCGCCAGGCACATGCTGCAACCCGACTCGCGCCACTCGGCTCCCGCCTCGCGGAAGATCGTGTCGAGCCCTTCGGCCTCGGCCTGGTGGCGGACCAGTTCCGAACCCGGGACGATCAAGGCCCGGACGCTCGGGGCGACCTTTCGACCACGCAAGACCTTCGCCGCCGTCCGCAAGTCCTCGATCCGCCCGTTCGTGCACGAGCCGATGAAAACCACGTCGACTGGGATCTCCGAGATCGGCGTGCCCGGGATCAAACCCATGTAATCAAGTGCCCGTCGAGCATCCTCGGCGCTCGAGAACGGCACCTTGTCGGGCTCGGGAACCCGCCCGGTCACATCCACGGTCATCGCTGGGTTCGTTCCCCAAGTGACCTGCGGAGCGATCTGGCTGGCATCGAGCACCACATGGCGATCGAAGGCGGACGGGTCGTCGGTCCTCAAAGTTTTCCAGTCGGCGATCGCCGCTTCGAGAACCTTCCCCTTGGGGGCAAACGGTCGATCGCCCATGCTGATATATTGAATGGTCGTGTCGTCGGGAGCGATCAGGCCCGCCCGCGCTCCGGCCTCGATCGACATGTTGCAGATCGTCAGGCGGCCTTCCATCGACAGCGCTTCGATGGCCGGTCCGTAGTATTCGACAACCGTTCCCGTCGCGCCGCCGGTGCCGATCTGGCGGATGATGGCGAGGATGATATCCTTCGGCTCCAGCCCTGGGGAGAGCGTGCCGCGGACCTCGATCCCGAACGAGGTTGGCCGCTTCCCTTGCCAGAGGGTTTGCGTGGCGAGGACGTGTTCGACCTCGCTCGTGCCGATCCCGAACGCGAGAGCACCAAAAGCACCATGAGTGCTCGTATGACTATCGCCGCAAACGATCGTGGTGCCCGGGAGAGTCAGCCCGAGTTCCGGGCCGATCACGTGGACAATCCCCTGACGTCCGCCGTGAACGTCGAACAGCGTGACGTCGAAATCGCGGCAATTCGTCCGCAAGGTCTCGACCTGCCGGCGCGACATCGGCTCGCGAATATCGAGCTGATTTTCGGTCGGGACGTTGTGGTCGACGGTGGCGATGGTCAACTCGGGCCGCCGGACTTTTCGACCGGCCAGGCGAAGTCCATCGAACGCCTGGGGGCTGGTGACCTCATGAATCAAGTGCCTGTCGATATAAAGCAGCGTGGCCTCATCGGTGGCCTTGACAACGTGGCGATTCCAGACTTTCTGGAACAAGGTCTCGGGCACGGGAAAAAACTCCTTGGCGGGACGGCGAAATCAAGTCGCTTGGGGAGGCAAGGATCGCGCGACCGCGACACGGAAATTCGAGCGAAACGCTTCTGCCTGGGGACAGTGGGTGCAAACCTGGTCGATCAAAAGGCCACAACGCTCCGCCATCGGTTCATAAAGCTTGGGCTTCTTATGAACCCGGGTTTCCTTGACCTTCCGACCGTTTCTCATCCGAATGTCCGTTTCGCGACGAAATATCTTCCGCCGGACAAATTCGTCTTCGGCTGCTTTGTCACATTCTATCGAAGAAAGGTTCGAATAGGGATCGTCGAACGCAGAGATCACCCAGGCGTCACTGGACATTGCGGGAGTCGCAAGAACCACGAATTCCGGCGGAGGAACTCGACCCAGCCAGGTTTCCTCGATCGTCTGCTTTAATTCCAAAGCCGTATCGTTGGCGGGGGGACAGGGTCGTTCTACTCCTAACTTATCGGCCATCGAGCAATCGACGTGAATCACCAAGAGATCAAGAGCTTCGCTGGTGATCCCCCGACGATACGTTTCGAGCTCCGGACCATTTTCTTCGCACCAGGCCTTGACGCCTCGCCAGCCATTACCAAATCGCGAGGCAGGAGCGGGAGCCGGATGAATATGAACAAATTCAAGTTCAGGAGTGACTGTTTTCATAATGGCTTCAAGGACCAGAAAATCCGTTGCACCCTCGGCGATAATTCCTACGCGAAGCATTGGATTTCCTGATCAAAGATATTTTGGGACGCCACCGAACCTGCCCGATGTCCAGAGTCGCGACAGGCTCAAACCCTTGTCGATTAACTCCTCGGTGACAAGCACGCGCTTGACCTGACTCGCGCCTGTTTTGTCACGATCGACCGTGAAAAGTCGGATACGATCATCGAGCAAATCGAGACCATCGAGAACAAGAGGATTGTGAGTCGTCGCCAACATCTGACGGGTGCCATCGTCGAGGATTTGATCGCAGATTCGTTCGGTCAGTTCGCGGGCGAGTCGAGGGTGGAGCGACTGGTCGAAGTTATCAACCGCGAAGATCTTAGAGCTTTGCTCGTGGCCCACGACAGCCAGCATGAACAAAACATACAAAGCCCCCTCGCTTGCTTCCAGGAGTGAAACGGATTTGTGTTTTTCGCCCATGAACTTATCACCAATGAAAATTCTGGCAGGCCCTGCTTCGAGGATCGAGTTCGATCCCTTCTCGTCGTCCCTACCGGCTTGAAGAGCATTAGCCCAGTCGATCAATTCGAAGACGTCATCCAAGTCGAATGGGCCAAGCTTTTGTTTATCCACTTTCAACATGTCATGAATTGCATGACCCAGCCCCGAGCCTCCAATGCCGAGTGGTTCACGAGGATTGTTCTCGGTAGAGCCACGTAAGATGGGTGTGCTCGGAGAGTACACGCAGTACCCAAAAAGTTCGTTCAAAAAAACGTCCACACTATTAATTATTTCAGAAAACTCTAGCGCTTTCAAATGTTCGCTTGAACCCGAAGGAAACGAAGATGAAGTTTCCACAAACGATTGATAGAGGATGAGACCAACCTTGATGCCGGATGTCTTCGATAGAATTAGGAAAGGAATTGTTATATTCTTTTCCGGTCTTCCGCTCCTTGCGGGTATCGTGAGCAAAGCATTCTTGATAGTGAACAAGACCTCATTTTCAAACCATAATGTCTCTTCAAAAACGCGCCACCTGTCCTGATTTTCTGGATCGGGGCCGAATTCGACTTCATACTCGGTCTTGGCGTTGCCAACGAGGATCCTCACTCGATCTGAGGAGGAAGTTTTGAATGAGGATAAGTAAGATGAAGGCGCACCAACGCGGACGCCGCGATAGTAGATCGATTCGGATTGCGGACCGTTGATAACTATGGCGCTAAGTACCCCCACCGCCTCCAGCAAATTACTCTTCCCGCTCCCATTCGCCCCAATAAAGACGTTCACCGCCCCGAGCTCGATCGAGACATCGACCAGCGACTTGAAGCCCTTGATTTCGAGTTTGGTGATCATGGCCCGAACCCTCCTCGGTCGTCACCCTTCAACCGCGTGCGCCGCCATCTCGTCGGCGTGGTAGCTCGATCGGACGAAGGGGGCGCTGGCAACTTCGAGGAAGCCCATGCTCCGGGCCATCCGGCCCAGTTCGTCGAATTCCTCGGGCGGCAGGTAGCGGGCGACTGGCAGGTGCTTCAGCGACGGTTGCAGGTACTGGCCCAGAGTCAGGAAATCGACCTGGATCGACCGGAGGTCGGCCAGGGTTTCGAGAACTTCCTCGGTTGTTTCGCCCAGGCCGAGCATCAGGCCGCTCTTGGTCTTGACCTTGGGAGCCGATTTCATGGCGAGTTCGCGAACCCCCAGGGTCACGGCGTACTGGCTTTTTCGGCGGACGTATTGCTGCAACCGGGCCACGGTTTCGAGGTTGTGGTTGAAGACCTCGGGCTCGCCGGCCAGCACCGTGTCGATCGCCTGGGTGTTGCCGTCAAAGTCGGGCGTCAGGACCTCGATCGTGGCGCCCGTCTTGGCCCGGACCGCCAGGATGCAGCGGCGGAAATGGTCGGCTCCGCCGTCGGGCAGGTCGTCGCGGGTGACGCTGGTGATGACGACATGCTTCAAGCCCAGCCGGGCGCAGGCTTCGGCCAGGCGATCAGGTTCGTCGAGGGCGACCGCCTCGGGTTTGCCGCGCTTCACCGCGCAGAATCCGCAAGGGCGGGTGCAGGTCTCGCCCAGGACCATGAACGTCGCGGTCCGACGGGTCCAGCACTCCGACCGGTTCGGGCACTTGCCGCTCTCGCAGATCGTTTCGAGGCCCAGTTCGGCGATCAGATCCTGGGTGAAGTAGGTCCCTCGCGAGGCCGGAATCGGTCGCTTCAGCCAGCTCGGCAGCCGTCGCCGAGGGGCATCGTCGGCGACCTGGTCGGGCGTGAGAACCTTGAGCAGACCGGCGCCGTCATCCGAGGCTCGGAGCGTAGACATGCGAGACGACCTTCCGACGGATCAGGGGATGATGCGTGTACAGGTGATGCCGTTCCAGGCCGAAGACCGATTCGACCCGACGGATCACCGCCTCACGAACCTTTGCCATGGGGGCAGGCCGCTGTCGGCGCGATTCCATCGACGTCTGGCGGACCATCGAGCGACCGCTACCTGGCGACGGCTCGCCCAGGGCCTCGAACGGTTCCAGGAACGTCGACACATTCAGGCTAAATCCATGATAGGCAATCCAGCGATTGACCGCCACGCCGATCGAAGCCACCCGAGCGTTTCCGAGGAAAACTCCGAGCCGTTCCGGGTGACTCGAACCGTCGAGGTCGAACTCGCCGAGAACCTCGACGAGCATCCGATTCAATTTTTCCAGGTATTTCTGGACGTCGAGCCCGGAACTCGCCAGCGGAAACGCCAGGTAACCGACCAGTTGGCCCGGCAAATGGAGAATGCACCCCCCGCCTCGGTTCACCCAGCGGACAACAATTCCTCGACTGCGCAACTCCTGATCATCAAGCAAGATATGCGCCCGGCTACCGGAACGTCCGACGCTGATCGTCGGCGGATGTTCGCAGAGGATCAAGGCTCCACCACCCGCTTCACGCTCGCCCAGGTCATAGACCAGGCGGCGTTGAAGCTGCTGAATTTCGTCAAAATCGACCAGACCGAGGAGATAAACCTCCAGCGGAGCGGCGGCGGGCGGAAGATTCATCGCGCTTCTCAACCCTCCCGATCGAGCTGGTCGATCCTCCGGCGTAATCAGGTCATCAGTGCAGTTTACTCTACAACCGAGCAGGTCCGGACGACAAGGCCGACCATGTTACACCCAAAAAAAGGACAAGCGGAGCGACTCATCGGCCCCGGAGAATCGGAGTACACGTCGAAGGAAATTTATGTCCCAAATTCAGGCGATTCCAAACGGAATGTTTCAATTTCTCAACACAGAGAAAAGTATTTGGATTATGATGAAAATAATAATTTATGGCCGGCGAAGCTGCGCAACGCATCTTGTGAAGAGCCTGATCATCTTTCTGGGAAATAGCTTGTGGCGAATCTATCGTGACATGTCAAGCGTTCGGCACACGCCGGGAATCCGCGTGCTCAGGGATTCCGGCGAAGATCGGCTCGGTGTTTGCTTCTGGAAAAGTCGTCCCGTTGAAACGGGCCACGAGACAACACCTGCTTGGAAAGGAACTT
>JAJYCH010000766.1 GCA_021778575.1 Planctomycetota bacterium | reverse complement strand
GCTGACCGAGGGAAAGTTCGCGAAGGCGGGAATCGTGGTCGAGCCGGTTCAGACGATCGACATGCCGAAGGAAGTGAGTGTCGCCGGCAAGATCGAGGCTGACCCCAATCGGCGGGTCGACATCAAGCCCAAGGCTCCCGGAATTGTCCGGACGATTCCGGTCCTTCCCGGGACGAAAGTCAAAAAAGGGGACGCCCTGGTCGTCCTGGATAGCCCCGACGTCGGCGCGGCCCGGCTCCTGGTCCGCGAGCGTCAGCGGGCACTGGCGACGGTCCGGGTCGAGGCCACCTGGAAGGCCGAGATCGCCAAGAATACCCGGGCGATGATCGAACAGCTTCGCAAAGGGGTCGAGGCCCGAGAACTCGCCAAGCCGTTTCTGAACAAGTCGCTGGGTGCCGCGCGAGGCACGTTGATCTCGGCCTTCGCCGACCTCGAGATCGCCGCTCACGAACAGCAGAAGCAATCCGAGTTGAAGGCCGAGGGGATCACCGGCGAGCATCTTTTGTTTGTCGCCCAGCATACCCGTGAAGGAGCCCAGGCCAAGTTCGAGGCGGCGCTCGAGTCGGTGGGATTTCAGGTCAACCAGGACGACATCATCGCCAAGCAGATGGTCCGGAACGCCGAGGAAATGGTGGTCGACGCCGCCCAGCGACTGCGGATTCTCGGGGTCGCTGAAGATATCAACGAACTTCTGGCGCATCCCGAACAAGCCTCCGCGCACCCCTCGGGAAGCGAGGACCTGATGGGCTACCCGATCATCGCGCCGATCGACGGCACGATCGTCACGACCACGGCCGTCGTCAGCCAGAAAGTGGAGATGACGGACAGCTTGTTCGTCCTGGCCGACCTCTCGAAGGTCTACACAGTGGCGTTCATTCACGAGTCGAACTTCGCGACCTTGCCAGGCCTGAACGGCGGCAAGGTTCGCCTGACCACGACGGCGTATCCCGACCGACCGTTCGACTCGAAGATGCTCTATGTCGGTTCCGAGGTCGACCCGCTCACCCGGACCGTTCGGCTGGTGGCCGAGACCGAGAACCCCGACAACCTGTTGAAGCTGGGAATGTTCGCCACCATCGTGCTCGACACATCGACGACCGAGAAGGCGCTCACCGTCCCCAAAGGGTCGATTGTCGAGGTCGAGGGGAAACATTCGGTCTTCGTCCCGGGCAAGGGTGAACGAACCTACGTGATCCGCGAGGTCAAGCTCGGTCGCGAGGCGCTCGGCCGCCAGGTGGTCACCTCGGGACTCAAGCCCGACGACCAGGTCGTCACCACTGGCGCGTTCCTGATCAAGAGCGAGTTGATCCTTCAGAACGAGACGGGCGAGGATTGAGGAGCGATCGCTGCGACCATTCGCTCTCGTTCCTGCGGCAAACGCGGGAACGATCGATCATTCTCCGGATCGCTCATTAACGAATTTCGCTCATTCCTTGATTTCTCGTCGCCAGAGGCTCGCCCATGCTCAATGCCCTGATCGAGACGGCTTTGCGGAACCGATTCCTCGTGATCATGGGAACGATCCTGATCGCGGGGATGGGCGTCCACTCGGCCTTGAACCTGCCGATTGACGCGGTACCCGACCTGACCAACGTGCAGGTCCAGGTGATCACCGAGGCACCCGCGCTCAGCCCCGAGGAGGTCGAGACCCTGCTGTCGTTTCCCGTCGAAGGGGCGATGAGCGGCCTGCCCAGCGTCGAGCAAATTCGCTCGATCTCGAAGTTTGGCGTCTCGGTCGTGACGATCGTCTTCAAGGAAGGAACCGACATCTTCCGAGCCCGGCAGCTTGTTGGCGAACGGCTCACGAAGGCGGCCTCGGCGATCCCGGCGGGCTACGGCACACCCACGCTCGGACCGATTTCGACGGCACTGGGCGAGATCTATCAGTTCCAGATCAAGGGCAAAGGCTACAGCCAGATGGAACTCCGGTCGATCCTCGACTGGTTCGTCGCCTACCAGCTCCGCGCCGTGCCGGGCGTGACCGAGATCAACTCGCAAGGCGGCGAGCTGAAGACGTACCAAGTCGAACTCGACCCCGATAAGCTGGTGGAATATGGCCTGTCGATGACCGACGTGTTCACAGCCTTGAAATCCAATAATGCGAATGTCGGTGGCGGTTATCTCGTCCGGGAGGGAGAAGCCCGCTACATTCGCGGCGAGAGCCAGGCGCACAACGTGGACGATATCGCGGCCATCGTGATTGACGAGCGCAAAGGCGTCCCCGTCACGATCGCCGACGTCGCCAAGGTCCATCCCGCCCCGATGATCCGCGCGGGCTTGGTGACTCGCGACGGCGAGGGGGAGATCGTTCTCGGGATCGTCATGATGCTGATCGGCGAGAACGGCCGGCAGGTTGTCGGCCGGGTCAAGGAGGAGGTCGCCAAGCTCCAGTCGAGCCTCCCGCCCGGCGTCACGATCGAGGCGCTGTACGACCGGACGCACCTGATCGACCAGACGCTCGACACGGTTCTGCATAACCTGGTGGAAGGGGGCATCCTGGTCGTGGTGATCCTCTTGCTGTTGCTCGGGAACATCCGGGGCGGCTTGATCGTCGCGCTGGCGATCCCGCTGTCGATGCTGTTCGCGGCCAACATCATGTACGCGACCGGCGTGACGGCCAGCCTGATGAGCCTGGGAGCCATCGACTTCGGCATGATTGTCGATTCGAGCGTGATCATGGTCGAGAACTGCGTCCGGAGGCTCGCGCACGAAGGCGGAACCCGGCCCAAGCGTGACATCATTCGCGACGCCGCCGTCGAGGTTCGCAAGCCCACCATGTTCGGCGAACTCATCATCGCAATTGTTTATCTGCCGATCCTGGCCCTGCAAGGGACCGAAGGGAAGATGTTCCGGCCGATGGCCCTGACCGTGATCTTCGCCCTGTTCGGCTCGATGATCCTGTCGCTCACCTTGATGCCGGTCCTGGCGTCGCTCGGGCTCAGCTCGAAGGTGAAGGAAAAGGAAGTCTGGTTGATCCGGATGCTCAAAC
>JAJYCH010000765.1 GCA_021778575.1 Planctomycetota bacterium | reverse complement strand
GCGGTCGAAGATAGCGTTCTCTATCTTAAGAGCGACCGGCTGACCGAGGAACTGGGCGAACGCGCCATCGAGCTGCTCGTCCGCGAGCCCGACGCCACTCAGGCGGGCGAGGTGCATGCTCGGATCACCCGGCTGGTCCATCACTACCGAGCGACCAGCGCGGGACTTCCCGGCTGGCTCGAACGGTTTGTGACCACGGGCTATTCGCATTATGCGATGCTCCTGCCGAACGCTTTTTCCGATCGAGGAACCCACCCCAACGACCTCGCGGCGATGCTTCGGTTCATTTTCACGCTCGAAAGTCTTGCCCTGTCGCTTGGCTGCGAGCGAAGTCAGTTAATCATCGCGTTCCATCAGGCCGAGCCGATCACCACCGACCCACCCAAGCTAGCTCTGCTCTGGTCGGCCGAATGCGTGCTCCGACTGCGAGACCTGGCGAGCCTCCAAACCCGATTCGACGAACTGACCGCGAACGAGCTGACATTGCCGACACTTCCCGGCTACCTGGAGGGGCTGCTGCTGGCTCTGGCCTTCACACCACTGGTGGGACGGCTGGCGGTCGAACTCTTGAGCAAGGCGTTTGAACGACTGCCGGACCGACTGCTGATGCCCTGGATGCCCAAGCTCCTTCGAATGCTCCGGCCCCACGCCGAGACGACTCTGCCGATGCTGGTCAAGGAAGCCTCGGCGCTCTTCCCGCGCGATCTCACCGCGCTGTCCGGCTGGAGACCGCCGTGGAATCAGCGAGAATATTCGAGCGGAGCCAAAGCCGACGTCGAAGTCGATTCCGAGCCAGGTCGACGAGCCGTGTCGCCGGTCGACCAGGCTGCGATTGGCCTGATCAACGGACACCGATCAACCACCGAAGCACTGGCTCGTGCCCTGGGCCTGACCTCTGATTGGCGATTAATGGCTGAGTCGGCACAAGGCGCGAACACTCCAACCTTGTGTCCGTCGGCGGTTCTCGACCTGATCCGAAACTATCCGACGACACTGAACGCCACCACGGCGATGATCGAGCGAACCCGAGCGCAGCGGCCGGGTTAACCACCAGCGATGGCGCCGACGATCAGAAACGGCTCTCGCCCCTGGACGACGGCGTCGGGCAGGGGAAGATCGGGTTGGTCGAGCGAGAGATCCCGCTCGGAGACGAAGAAGCGCAAAAACGCCCGACGACGATGCGTATCGTGGTCGCGGATCGTTCCGCGCCGGACCGGGTATCGCGCCTCCAGCGCGTCCAGGATCGAGCGCTGGGTCACAAGACCTTCGATCCGCAACACGACCTCGCCGTCGACGTTGGCCAGGTTCCGCAAGTGGTACGGAAGGACGACACGAATCATGGGAATGTCTGCACCTCGACGGACCGGACCGCCGGCAGATCGCGAACGATGGTCGTCCAGTGGTCGCCAGAGTCGGGCGAGACGTAGACCTGGCCACCGGTCGTACCGAAGTAGACGCCGCAAGGTTCGAGCTGGTCAACGGACATGGCGTCGCGAAGGACATTCACATAACAGTCGCTCTGGGGCAGGCCCTCGGTGAGCGGTTGCCATTCGTTCCCGCCGATCCGGCTCCGATAGACGCGAAGTTTTCCCTCGGGCGGAAAGTGCTCAGATCGATTGCGAGGCATAGAGTCGGTCGGGATCGGCCGGCGCCCCCTTCAGGTGGAAGATCTCCCAGCCCGCGAAATGAGGCCCGCTGACATTCCAGCGTTCCCTCAGGCCGTCGGAGGTCAGGACAAACGCGCCCTTGCGTGTGCCAACCAGGACTCTGACACGACTCATGTTCATTCCTCCTGGAAATCACCGGCAAGGGGCGCGAGGGGCCTGACAAATTCCTCGTTTTTCATCCCGACCCGCCGTCATTCATCGCCGGAAGGACCGTAGAGACCTGGCACCGGAACTTCGTTCATCCGGTAGTAAACGCAGAGGATGGCGCGGTGATGGATCATGTGGTTGAAGACGAAGCTCCGGATCATCGCGATCCGGGGCAAGGTGAACAAGGTCGCGCCGCCGTTGAGGAGCGACCAGGGCTGCATGATCTCCTCATCCGTGACGGCCTGGAGGGCCGCGCGGGCCTCGGCGACATTCCTGTCAAAGGCTTCGAGGACCTCCTGACGCGTCGTCAACGTTGGCGGCCGGTAGGGATGTCCGCCAGGCGGGTTCACGTCGAACGAAGTCTCTCGAATCGTCGTCGCGGCCCAGTTGGGTAGTTCCACCAGGTGGTTCACGTTCCAGCCGATCGTGTGCGACTTCGGGTGGGGCTGCCAGTCAAGTTTGTCCTCGGGAACGCGTTCCAGCACCTTGCGGGTGTTGGCCATCTCCTGGTCGAACTCGGGGAGGATCGAATCGGAATAGCTCATGAAAACTCCTGGAAATTCAAAGGGTATCGGCTGATCTGAGGATCGGGGACGACAAGTCCTCCTTCCATCAAACAACCTTACTGAGCAGCTTCCAGCTCGGCCCGCAGTTGCCGCTCTCGGGCTCGGTTCTTGCCAGTGGGGTCACAGTTGGCAAAAGCCTCGACATCGAAGACCGGACGGATCTCGAGCTCGGACTCGACGCCCGGCATCGGGTTCGGGCAGCGCCTGGCCCAGGCGATCGCCTCGTCCATCGACTCGACTTGCCAGAGCCAGAAGCCGGCGACCAGTTCCTTCGTCTCGGCGAACGGTCCATCAATCACCGAGCGATCCGAGCCCGAGAAACGGATGCGCACTCCCTTCGAACTGGGGTGAAGACCCTCGGCCACGACGAGAATTCCCGCCTTGATCAGTTCCTCGTTGAATCGGCCCATATCGGCCAGCAGTTGCCCGCCTGGCATCGCGCCCGCCTCCGAGTCTGCGCTCGCCTTGACGATCACCATGACTTTCATCGTTTCGTTTCCTGTCTTGATCTCGTGTTCCTGTCAATCGTCCGCCTGCGTTTCCCGTTCTGGTCGAACGAGCGGAGAGTGTTTCGACACCTTCCCCCAAAAAAATTACGAAGCCGACGGCAGA
>JAJYCH010000764.1 GCA_021778575.1 Planctomycetota bacterium | reverse complement strand
ATCTCCTATGGGCGTTACCTGGCCGATGCATGACTTGACCGAGCACCGGAGACGAAGACCGGGAGCCCGAGGAAGTTTCGTCCGGCTTGCCGACGGTCAACTCTGGCTTCTGGCCGAGGCAAGATTTCGGCCCCGGCGCGACGCTTTGACCAGGTCCGACCTCGACCGCGAGATCGACAGGTTTCACGAGCAGATCATTTTGGGTAACGAGCTGTTGTTGGTCGACATTATGGGGGTCGCCCGGCGTTTACTCCTGGTCAATTACGAATTGCGCGACGACGAAGCAGCCGACTTGCTCGAGGTTGATCCTGGCGAAGAGGCCGAGGTTCTCGCCCGATCCGTCCTTGAATCGTTGTTCGGACCCGATCAGAGAGCCCGAGGTTATGTCGATTGGGTCCGTGCGAGTCTCCTGGCTAATGGCCTGGCTCCGACCTCGATCCCCGCCTCGGCGCTTCACGATGTCCTCTCGATTCTGATGGCCACGAATCGAACCATTCCTCCCGCGCAATTCATCGATGCCTGTCGAACAGTTCGCGATCGCGATTCTCTGGAGCGACTCGTCTGATGGACGAACAACAACCGCTACTGCCCGAAAAAACTCGTCGCCTCGGTGTCGAAACGTTCCCGATCAAGCTGGCTGACGGCAGGATTTGGGGACTGGCTCTCCCGAGACCAAGAATCCGGCTGAACGTTCTCCCTGGCGTCGACCCAATCGGTCGTCCCATCGAGACAATTGGATTGGTGACTGTTTTTGGTTATCCGCTCGAGATCCGTCGGCTCATCGAAGAGTTGCAGCGAACCTCGACCCAGGGGTCCGCCGAACTTCAGCACGAAGCGTTATTCCGACTGGCCATGGCTCTCGTTCAGCGGGCTCATGAAGTGCCGACGGAAATCGTGGCGGATTTGCTCGAAATGGAACTGGACGAGCTTCCGGCGTTTGTCGAGACCGTCGTCTCGGTCGTGACAGGAGAGAGTCTCGAACTCATCGACTTGCCGAGAAAGAGTGGTGCCGATGTCTGATCAGCGAGGGCTCAAAGAGCAGCGGCGTCATTCCGTTGATCCGGTTTCAGGGTCGAGTTTGTCCGGCACTGACCGAGCGAAAGCACCGTCCGAGCCGATTTCGAGGACCGAGAGTCACAGGGCGGTCGCGGATCTCCTGTCATCCAAGCAGGATTCCTTGAACAGACCACTACCGCCGGTTCCGATCCGATTGACGGATCTCTCCCGGCGACTGGGAACTCTTGGTCAACGGCTTCCAAAGGAGTCAAAAAATCCGGTTGCAGTCGGACCCAACGATGCATCGGTCGAACCATCGTTGATCGACCTGTCCGGTCGCTCCGGGCCGAATCGGTCCGTGCCGAACGAGGTGGTTGGTCACATCGACGAGCGATCTTTTCCGGCCACGGGATCGCAATCGATCTCCAACGAGAATATTGGATCGGGCTCCATCGATCTCACCCGCAAGGCGAGTTCTGTCGCTCCTGTCGAGGCAAGTCGTCCGCAACACGTTCCGCCGGCTTCCGAGCCGACCACAAATCCATCGAATGGAAGCGGAACGAAATCGGCGCCATCCTTGCCAATCGATCGTCCCGTCGCTCCTGACGAAACGGCCTACCGAACTCGATGGACTGGTGAGCTTGCCACTTCAAACGACGGAACCACACCGCCCCTGGATTTCGCGCCAGCTCTGGACAACTCCTCGTCGGAGAGTTCCTCTCCCAAGATCGGAGTTCCACGACTCTCAAGTCTCGATCGCTTGAGTGACTCGGGCAACGCCATGGTTGATGACAATTCTCCGCCTGTCGGCAAGTGGAATGGTACGGGATCGAATTCGTCAGATCGAAATTTCCATCCGACGGTCACAAATCAGAATTCCGATTTGTTGTCGAGCATGGTGAGAAATCCACAATCCAATGATCTACGAAACTTGACGATGACAATGCCTACTGGACCTGATCCGGAGGGAATGCCCTCGGGAGTCGGAACCCAGGACTTTACCTTGGCGGAGTCGTCTGCCGGACAGGGTTTCTCGGGAACTGACGGCGGCTCGCTCGATCTCTCCAGGACGAATGAACTTTTGCAGCAACTGGTTGATGCTGTCCGCAAGCAGCAAGGATCTTCGCTACCGGTTGGCGGACCATCGGTCTATCCGGGTCGTTGAGAATTCCACAGGCTTAAACATCAGGAAACGATCATGGCATCTTATGCTGGCCTGGCGATTTTCGGCGCAGGTCTGACGATGACGACATCGGAGAATCCTCGCGAATGCCAGGTTAATTCCTTTTTCGGGATCAATGGTCTGGAGACCTTGGATGGTGGATTTCGCGGTCGGATCACGCGGGTCCAAGGGGTGTTGACCGGTCAATCCGCAGGATTGCTGGCTTCCGCCGAAGGTCTGTTTCGCTCGTACAACGACGGCGTTGCTCGTTTGCTCATCGATAATCTGGGAACGATCTGGCCGAACGTCAAGCTACTGAAATTCCAGCCGATCGGTCGGATCCGACAGTCATCGAACGGAACGTATTTTCGGTCCTACCAGGCTTTATTTCTCCATCTGACGTGAATTCCATGGCATTTTCCCAGACGGGGATTTCTGATGTCAGGGTCATTGCCGAAAGCCCTGACCTTTTTGTCGCATGGTCGTCGACTCTGGTGTCGGGGACGGTTTACCAGGTCTATGTCGCCCGGAGGCTCGCCTGGTATGGCCGATCGCTTCGGTGCCATGTGCCGATTCCTTCCGGCATGATTGGATCGAATCTCTGGATCGAAGTGTGCTCTGTGGACGCGAGCGAATCGACGACCGATTTTTCCACGAGCCTGATCGCTCCCGGCGGGCGCACCGAGCGTGCTCAGCTTTCCTGGTCGGGTGGAACCTATCTCGACCCGACCGGGCAGGATGATATTTATGCGTTTGGGATCTTTCAGAGTCCTTCGGCCGGTGCGCCCGTCGATCTCTCCACGGTCATCGATACCGTGGTCGCCTATACTGGTGGTT
>JAJYCH010000763.1 GCA_021778575.1 Planctomycetota bacterium | reverse complement strand
CCAGCATGGTCGGGTCGGCCTTTTTGACGCCCAGGTAAAATTGCTCGAGCCAGTTGCCAAACCGGCATATATCGCGCCCGGCATTCGGCCACTGTTCCGGCTCGTTCCAGAATTCCCACTGGCGGATAAAAGGGTAACGCCGGGCCAGGGCTTCCGCTACCGCTTGCATGTGGCCCAGGTAAGCCGGGTTAAACCCGCACTCCACGTCATTTTTAGCGCAGGCCGCCGGGTTGCTGCTGGCCCAGACCGGGATCGATAGCCCGTTCCTGGCCTTGCGGGACAATATCCAGGTCCTGCTCGATGGTTTCGGCTGGAAGCCCCTCTCGACCGAGTGGGACTATGTCGCGACCGAACGCAGGATTATCCAGGAGGTCTTTGCCGATGAATACCGCGCCGCAAACCCCAGCTAGTCCGTCCCCTGTTTTTTTGGCCCCAAAATCGACGAAACGTCGAAATCCGACGCTCGGTATCGTCGGTCTGGTCGTGACGATTGGAGTGGCGGCAACGGGCCGCTGGCTCCTGGCTTCCTCGGCGGCGGCGCACGCTTCCCGGCCCGAGCCGACATTGCCGGTCTCGGTCCGGGTCTTGCCGGTGGTGGAGGAGGTGGTCACTTCGGGCGTTCGTTACAGTGGCGTGGTCAAGGAGTTGCAGAAGGTCGAGCTCTCGTTCCGGGTCTCCGGAACGATTGACTACCTGCATCAGGTCACGGCTCCCGGTGGCCGGATGCGGCCGATCCACGAAGGGGACACGCTGGACAAGGGAACGGTGATCGCCCGGCTCGATCCCGATGACTACAAACGCCAGCGTGGTCAAGCGGCCGAGCAGCTCGCGACGGCCCGCGCCCGGTTGCTCCAGGCCAAGTCGAACACCGAGCAGGCCCAGCTCGATTTTCGACGGACCGAACAGCTTGCCCAGCGGAACTCGGTCAGTACGTCCGAACTCGACAATGCCCGGACCAAGTTGCAGGGCATGAAGGCCGTCGAGGCCGCCGCGCAGGCCGACGTCGCCTCGGCGGCGATCGGCCTCGACCAGGCCATGGCCAACCTCGAATATTGCTCGCTGGTCGTCCCGTTCGAGAAGAGCACGATCGCCTTGCGGGCGATCGATAACAACGAGCGGATCACGCCGAATCAAAGAACCTTCACGATTGTTGATGTCTCCAGCGTGGTGATCTCGTTCAACGTTCCCGACACCCTGGTCGGCCGGCTCGCGATCGGTCAGCAAGTCGACGTGGCGACCGACGCATTGCCAGGACAGCGGTTTGTTGGCGTCATGCACAAGGTCGCCTCGACCGCGGACAGCCGGACGCGGACTTATGCGATCGAGGTCCGGGTTGACAATCCCGCTGGTCTCCGGCCGGGGATGGTCGCCACGGTCGTCTTCCGGAAGGAGACGAAGGCGCATCTGCTCCCGCTGACGTCGGTCGCGCAAGGGGCTTCGGCACAGGAGTTGATCGTCTACCGGGTCGAGGACGAAGGGGGCCGCTCGATCATCCGCCAGGTTCCCGTGGCGTTCGAGGACGTTCTCGACAACAAGGTGGCCATCCACCTGCAAGAGTCCGGCGGTCTCCGGCCCGGCGACCGGGTGGTCGCCACGGGTGTCCACCGGCTCCGCGACGGTCAATTGATCAAGGTCGTCGAGTGATTCGTCGGATCACAGATTAAACGATCCAAAGTTACCGTCTCGTAAATCTCTGGTACTTCCTGATTGATCCGGGAGGCAACCGGTGATCGGGAATCCGCGCGCTCTCGTATCGGTGATCGGAAACTTCCGAGGGGCTGACCATGACCACGTCGCAATATTTCGTCTACAAGCGACCAATCGCCTGGACGCTCCTGATCTTCACGATGCTCTGGGGCGGCTACTCGTATCTGCACATGCCGCAGCGTCAGGACCCGCAGATTCAGGTCCGGAGCGGCGTGGTCTTGACCCAATATCCAGGTTCCTCGGCGCTCGAGGTCGAGCAGGAAGTCAGCCGGAAGATCGAAAAAGTGATGACCGAGAACCCGGCCGTCGAGCATGTTCGTTCGATCAGCCGGCAAGGCCAGTCAAGCGTTTTTGTCGATCTCTATGACACGATCAAGAACGCCGAACCGATCTGGCAGGATCTGAGCAACAAGCTCGAAGCGATCAACGACTTGCCGACGGTAGCTGGTCAAGCCTTGAAGCCAAAGCTGAACAAGGATTTCGGCGACACCGTGGCAACGATGCTCACGATCAGTAGCCCACCGATCTCCGACTTCGAGATCGAGCAGAGAGCGGTCTCGATCGCCCGGAAGATCGACGAGTTCCGCGCCGGCCGGCCCGAAGGTCTGCGCGACCGACGGTACAGCGGCATCCTGGTTTATCCGTCGTCGGTCTCGTCCGACTTCATCGAGCGGCTGGGTCGTTCCGCGCTGATGGACCTGACCGAGCGGGGTTTGATCGACGACGGTCAAGTCCTACCGATGCTTGGCACCAGCGCCTTTGATTTCCAGCTTCGCCCGGGTGTCGACAAGGCCAAGATCCAGGAAACCCTGGAACGCTGGGAGCTGGCGAACATCGGCTCGGGGTTGAGCCATCCCGACATCTGGCCGGGCTTGCTCGTCGGCCCGACAGGCGAACTGCTGGCCGAGATGAAGAAGCGGGTACAGGAAGTCCCCGGTGGCGTCGCCCGTTATACGCATGAAGATCTTCACAAGTTTGCCGACCTGATCCAGGACCGGCTCAGGCAGTCGCCGAAGGTCGGCAAGATCGAGCAGCTCGGGGTCCAGCAAGAAACGGTGTTTCTCTATTTCAGCAACCGGCGGCTCAGCCAGCTCGGGGTCGAGCCGATGGCGCTGGCGGGCCAGCTCGGCTACCGGAACATCAACATGCCGGGCGGCTCGGTCGAGCTGCCCGAGCAGACCATCAACATCAGGCCGAGCGGTCCTTATCGGACCGAATCCGAGATCGGTGAGAGCGTCATCGACGTCCGCGAAGGCTATCCGCTCTATCTCCGCGACGTCGCCGAGGTT
>JAJYCH010000762.1 GCA_021778575.1 Planctomycetota bacterium | reverse complement strand
TTCAAGTCGTGCCGGACGCGTTTCTCAATTCGAGGTATCGGTTTCCGGATCTCGGAGCTGGAGCAACCTGGCCATCTGACGAGCAAGAGCGATGAACTCGGCGGGATCGTGCGGAGCGGGCGCCAGTCCAACGTGCTGATCCTCCGCCTTCAGGCCGGGGACGACCGGCATGCAGACCTGATAACTATGGAGGTCATAAACCCCGAACAGAACCTCGACGTTCGTTCGACCCATCCGTTCGGTTTCCTGGCGGAGGTCGAAGGCGGCCTGCGCCGCATTGATGGCCACGGCGATCTCGATCAGGGCCGACCGATAGCCGGGGATTCTCGAAGCGTCGGCCCCCCAGATCTCATGAATCCCGTTGGCCGCTTCACGAACCGCGACAAAAATGCGTTCCAGGATGGCCCGGAGTGTCGGCGAGGTGGTCTTCGACCAGAATTTGAGCGGTTCGAGATACGAATCGACGGCCGCCGTCACGGCTCCGCAACCACTATGGCCGAGCATGACCACCACCTTGACGCTCTCGATCAATGCCGTCAGGGCGAAATCGATCGAGCCCATGCAGACGTCGCCGAGAATATTGCCGGCCACCCGGATGACAAAAACGTCGTTGAATCCCTGACCGAACAGCATCTCGGTCGGAACCCGGGCATCCGAACACCCGACCACGACCGCGAATGGAGCCTGACGAGCGGTCTGATCGGCCTTGCGCACCATGCCGACTTCCAGGGCATTGCATGGAACGACATAGGTCGATCCTCCGTCGGTCAACTCGCCATCCCGGCAGCTCGCCATCCAGCGCGCGAACATCCGGTTCCCTTCCTCCAGTGTCGCACGCGCGGTCAAGGCATCACCAGGTGATGACTTGAGGGTCGGGTTGGCGGGATCGAATCGATAAACATAATCGACAGAATTCATGTGAATGGTCCTCTCGGGCTCGATCTCAGACGCTCAGGGTCGTCGACGTATACGCTCGACGCAAGGCCACGCCCGCGTCGGCGATCGCTCGTTTTCCTTCATCGAAACTGTCGGCCATCTGCAAGAAGCCGTGGATCATCCCCGGATAATGCTCGGCTTGCACGATGATTCCGTCTTGACCAAGCCGCTCGGCATAGGCCAGTCCTTCGTCGCGGAGAACGTCATATCCGGCTGTGATCACGAGCGCCGGGGGAAGTCCGGAGAGGTTGTTCGACCGCAGCGGCGAGGCCAGCGGCGACCGGCCATCTTCGTGATTTTCGAGATACTGATCCCAGTACCAGATCATCATGTCACGACTCAATCCGTACCCCTCTGAATTCTCGGAGTACGACGCGCGGTCGAACGAAAAGTCGGTGATCGGATAGATCAGGAGCTGAAACAGGAGCGAAATCGCGGTCGATTCGCGGGCCATCATCGCCACGGCCGTCGCGAGGTTCCCGCCGGCGCTGTCGCCACCGACGGCGATTCTCCGGCGATCGATCGCGAGAAGTTCCGCCTGGTCGATGACATGGCGGGTGGCCTCGAAGCAATCGTTCAGCGGACCGGGAAATTTCGTCTCGGGGGCGAGCCGGTAATCGACCGAGACCACGACGCCTCCCGAAGCATTCGCCAGGCGTCGGCAGAGATTCTCGACGGTCTCGATATCGCCCAGGACCCAGCCGCCACCGTGGAAAAAAACGAGTGCCGGAAGCGGTTCCGGACCCGATCCCAGCGGTCGATAGACGCGGAGGGCAATTCCGCTGGCGGTCTGATGATCGGAAGTCGAGGCGACCGGATCGGGTCGCGCGGCGAGTCCGCGCATGGCTTTGAACAGTCGTCGGGCGTCGGGCGGAGCCATGGTATGGAAGCCGGGTATCTGAAGCGCGTTCATCTTGTCGAGATAGACCCGGGCCTGAGGGTCGAGCGGCATGAATGGTTCCTCGTGATCCCGAATCGCCAAGAACGATCAGGCGTCTAAAATACGCACGAGCGTCGCGGACCGAAAGACGAGCCTTGGCAATTCGGCTGGCTTGCAATCGGAATGGACTCGACTACAGTAGTGCGGCCCTGGCCGGAATCCACCCGTGGCGTGCCGCCACCAATCGAGTACCGAAAGGCCGACGCTCATGAGCGACCGGGATTTGCACGCACTGTCCGAACAGGATCAGGCTCGACTGGCCCGGGTCCTGATGCGTCGTCAAGGGGGGTTGAGCCTCCGGGTCGCGGCGGTGTTTCTGATCCTGGTTCTCGGTGTTCCGCTGGTCAACCGATTCTTGCCGGAACTGGCCGGGACCTCGATCCTGGGATTCACGGCGACCTGGCTATTCCTGGGCGTGTTGATCTACCCGATCACGATCGGACTTGCGTTCTATTTTGTCGCCGCCTCGAACACGATCGAGGTCGATTGCGCCGACTGGCGGAAGGCCCTGGACGAGGAGGCCGGTCGATGACCGTTTATACTTCCATTCCGGTCGGCTTCGTCGCCTTGATGACGGTCGCGACCATCGTCCTGGGAATTTACGCGACCAGGAAAGCCAGGACCGCTTCCGACTTTTTCGTCGCCGGTCGGTCGGTGAGTGTCTTCTGGAACGCCTCGGCGATCTCGGGCGAGTATCTCTCGGCGGCGTCGTTCATGGGGATCGCCGGTCTCTTGATGAAGAACGGCTACGACGCTCTCTGGTATCCGGTCTGCTACGCGACCGGCTATCTGTTCTTGCTTCTGTTTATCGCCGGCCCGCTCCGACGCTTCGGTGCCTACACGATTCCCGACTTCGCCGAGGGACGATTCGACAGTCCAGGGTTCCGGAAGGTGGCTGTCACCTTTGTTCTGTTCATCGGATTTTTTTATACGATGCCCCAGATGAAGGCCGCCGGGCTCACGATGGGAACGATTTTGGGGTGGCCGTACTGGGCGGGGATCGCGGTGGTGGGCGTTGTGATCACGTTCAACGTCGCGTTTGGAGGGATGAACGGGATCACTTTTGTTCAAGCGTTCCAGTACTGGGCCAAGGTGTTCGCGATCTCGGCACCGATCTTTGT
>JAJYCH010000761.1 GCA_021778575.1 Planctomycetota bacterium | reverse complement strand
AGGCGGGTGGGACGGTGGCAAGGGTCGATGGCGTGATGTTGCCGCTCCGTCCCGTTCTGAAGACCGATCTGCCGACCGATCGCCAGATTCTCGACGCCATTTGTGAGCGGCTCAAGAAATCTCAATAACGGTCGAGGACGTCGCGCAGGCGGATGTGGAACGGACCGAGTTTGCCGCCATAATTTCCTGCCGAGATCTGGACAACCCCTGACCCGGCTCCGGCTCGGATGCCCAGAGCCGTCGCTCGCTCGACTGCTTCGAGGCTCAGACCATCGATCACGATTTCATAAGCACATTCCACGCCCTCGGGTAACTCGCTCGCGACCAGCCCGCGCAAGGTCGGGGCGAACGCCGTGTTGGTACTGGCCCGAAGCGCCTTGTACTTGCTGCCCACCTTCGACCCCGATCGAGCGATCCCACCGGGAAACGGCAAGATCACGTCGGGCACCTGTCTCATGGCCACGACAGCCGCCTCGGTGGCCTGCAACGTGGCCTTGCGGTCGGTCCCGAGCAGGATGATATTCCCCCCCGCGACCCCCTTGGTCGTCCCGAAGGTTTCTTCGCAGGTGAACTCGCCATCCATCACCGGAATCCGCCAGAACCGCCGCCCTTCCAACCGCTTGGAGATCTGCCAGCCATCACCAAAATAGCGGAGCCGACCGCCAACGTTCACCGTCTTCTCGCCCACCGGCAGGCCATTATAACAGGCAGTGGTCGGGCAGGTCATGACGCACTGACCTACCCGGTTGCTCAGGGCTTTTTCGAGAGCATCGCGACTGAACGCAAAGAGCAAGACCGAAACGCCCGGCCGACCGTCCGGAGTTTCGTCCGGGGTCAGAACTCGTTCAATGGATGCTTCGGCATCGCAGGAGATCACGCTCGTCGCATACCCTGACATGGTCCGACCGGCAATCTCGGCCCAGGTCGGCGAGTCGGCCGTGATGATCGCCCGAGCAGCGGTCATCGGGAAGGCCTCGGCAAAGGTGTCGGCGATCAGGACGCCGTTGACAGTTGTTGTGGGCAAGTTCGAGATTTCCAGAAGTCACCCGGAGTTGCCGGATTGAAGGATAGAATCAAGTCAAGTAGACAAGAAAATCAACGAATATAATAAGGCCAGAATAGAAATTCAGCCAGATCGAGCAATACCCAGCCTAGACCCAGGACGATTCCCAATGAATCGATGAGACTTTTCTCCGGTTTACAACGACGACTAAACACCATGATGACCCAGACTCCAATAACCGCGGGAGCCACATGAATTGGCCAGACCAGGAAGTAACTGCTCGGCAGGAAGGGCCAGGAGGACGGACCTCGTCGAAGGCTCAAGAATAGCTGGAATCCCAGCAAGAAGAATGCACAGATGGACGCAGAAAGCACGGCGGTAAACCCAGGCTGACGGCAAAGTCGACGCAGATCAGGTCGGGGTTGTCGAAGTCGGATCGTCAGGACGGCAACAGTCCAGACAAACCAGGAAGGAACGATGACAATCATGTATTCCGGAAATGTCGCATCAAAATTAAACCGGGTCATCCCGGCGGAGAAGAATCCCTGGATAGGCTCACGGACGACAGAAATTCCGAAGGCCGTTGCCGCCACAATAAACAAGCCGTCGCCCAGATTCAAACGGCGACCCCTGGTCGATTTCATGAGGATTCTCCCGTCGCGACCACCGCCGGATTCGCCACTTCCTCCTCCTGGACCGGATAATTCTCAAACGAAATCGAGCTCGAAGCCTCGAACCATTCGGAGATCGCCGGATCAACCTCGGGATCGGTCGGAGGCGCGACGTGCAGCGTTTGCCCTTGCGACCACTGCCGCAGTTCACCGTCATCCAGAATAATTTCCCCTGCCTTGATCAAGTAACGAGGCAGTGAGAACATCTTTTCCTTATCATCATCGGGCGCGTAGATGGTCACGTCGCCATCGGCACCGACTCCGAGATGCCCCTTGTTTCTCAGGCCCAGCATCCGCGCCGGGCCGGCCCGGGTGATGATGGCGATCTCGGACAGGGTGTATTCGCGGGTCAGGTCGGCCAGGCCGGAACGGGTCCGGACCTTCTCGGGCAACTTCTTGAATGTGTCGTTGCGATGGCCGCGATCCATCAATAAAGCGATGATCTGTGGATAAGCCAGAAAAGACCCGCCGTTGGGATGATCGGTGCTCATGGCGACCTGCCAGGGGTTGTTCACCCGGAGATACCATTCCAGGCCGATCGCCCACTGGAGGGCATGAACGGCGTTCTTGTCGTCGTAGGTGATCGGAACGACGCCGCAACCAGTCTCCAGTTCGAGGTCGTGGCTGACCCACTTTCGCCCCAGGACTTTGTGGAGATACTGGCCAACCGCCGCGTCGGCCGTCATGCTCGTGGTCTCGCCGAACATCACCTGGCCGACGTCCACCGTGAGGTTTTGATGCGTGTTGATATAATCCGCCAGCAGGCCAGCCTGAGAGTCGAACTTGCCAAGGTTGCCGGGTTCGCCGCCATAACTGTGAAACTGGATATGAGCAAAATGGGCGCGGTGGCCATCAAGTGCTGCCATCGTCTCGCGAGTGCTCGCCGCGTTGCCGGGCAGACCTAAATTCAGGCCATGAAAGTGCATCGGGTGCGGTAAACCGAGATCATCCACCGCCCGTGCCACTTCGAGGAGGATCTGCCGGGGTGTGACCTCGAAGTGCGGCACGACGTCGTCGAGATTCGCGACATTACCGCCCCCTTGCTTCCAGGTCTCGACGCCTCCCGGATTGACCACCTTCACGCCGAAGCCACGAGTCGCCCCGAGCAACCAGGCGATGAACGACCGGAGTCGTTCGCGCTCGCCAAGGCGGATTCCGAACAGGATCCGGTGGGCCGCTTGGCCGATGCGCGGAGTATGCATTTCGAAAGCGCTCGGCCGCGCGAACAGGCAGAGTGTTTCGGCCGAGTAGCGGGTGACGCCAACGACGCTGCCGCTGCGTCCCGGGACCGAGGCGGCGAGCAGCGCGTCGACGATCTGCGCCTGCGGTTTGGCT
>JAJYCH010000035.1 GCA_021778575.1 Planctomycetota bacterium | reverse complement strand
CTCCCTGGTCGAAATAGTCCGGAGGTTTTGGCCGCCCTGGAGGAAGCCGACCCGCTCTACTATGAGATCCAGAATGCCGCGACGCGTCTGATCAAGGATCTGCCCGATACCGATCAGCACCGCCAGGATCTCGCGACGATTCTGACGAACGAGGGTCCTTATCTGAGCCGAATGGAGAAAATTGTCAGTCTCTACGAGACCGAGGCTCGATCGCGCGTCGACGAACTCCGGAGAACCGGCTGGCTGGTCACGGCGATGATCCTGATCGCCCTGCTGGGGATCGGTGTGTTCATCCTCCGGCCGGCGACGTTACTGATTCGGCGTCAATTCTCGCAACTGCGCGAGGCCCGTGACGCGCTCGAGATCCGGGTCGCCGAGCGGACGGTGGAACTGGAACATGCCAATCGCGACCTTCAGCGCGAGGTCGAGGAGCGGTCAAGGGCCGAGGCCCGCCATCAAGAACTTCTTCACCAGTTCAGCCACGTCAGCCGGACCACCACCGTTGGCGAGATGGCGACCGGCCTGGCGCATGAACTCAATCAGCCTCTTGGGGCGGTGGCGAACTATGTCGAAGGGTGTCTGGTGGCCCTGGAATCGAGCGAGCCCAAGCTCGATGATATTCGATCGGCCCTCGACAAAGCCCTCGGCGCGACACTGCGGTCCGGTGAGATCATCAAGCGAATCCGCCGGTTTGTGAACCGTCATCCGTCGGAGCCCGAGGCCTTCTGTCCCAATCGTGTGGTCACCGAAGTCGAGGACTTGCTCCGGCAAGGAGCCCGGCAAAATGGCATCAGTATCCGATTGATCCTGGCTCCCGATTTGCCCGAAATTTCCGGTGACCCGGTCCAGATCCAGCAAATACTCGTCAATCTGGTCCGGAACGCCACCGAATCCGTCTCAATCTCGCAACCGACTGCGCCGTGGGTCATACTGGAGACGAGACTCGATGAAGATGGCGACGTCGAGTTCCTGGTCTCCGACAATGGTGAAGGGATCACGGCCGACCGGATCGATAAGGTTTTCAACCCGTTCTTCAGTACGCGTGCCGAAGGGATGGGAATGGGACTGGCGATCAGCCGGACGCTCGTTGAAGCCCACCACGGCCGATTGAGCGTGACGTCGGAACCTGGGGTCCTCACCGTATTTCGCTTTTCCTTACCCGCGACAAGCTTGAGTGACGATGGAACCGACCGTCTACATCGTGGATGACGACCCCGACATGCGGGATTCGCTCCGCTGGTTGATGAGCACCGTGGGTCTCAGTGTCGAGACCTATGCGTCCGCCGATCAATTTCTGACCGAGTTCTCGCCAAAAGGTCCCGGCTGCCTCGTTTTCGACGTCCGGATGCCGGGCACCAGCGGTCTCGATCTCTTTGAGATGCTCACGGCTCGCGACGAAGGGATGCCGGTGATCTTCATCACGGCTCACGCCGATGTGCCGATGGCCATCCGGGCGATGAAATCCGGAGCGGTCGAGTTTGTCGAGAAGCCATTTAATCGGCAGACGCTTCTCGAAAAAATTCAGCGAGCCATCAAGGACGATATCGCTCGACGAGCCCTGCTCGCCGATCGCGAATCGATTCAGGCACGATTTCGGTCATTGACCGACAAGGAACGCGAGGTCCTCGACCTGATCATGGGCGGTCGCCCCAACAAGGCGATCGCCAGTATGCTCGAAATCACGCCCCGAGCAGTCGAGATGCGTCGAGCGAGCTTGATGAAGAAGCTGGGAACCAGGTCAGTGGTCGAGATGATGCGCCTGGCGCTAAGTATCGAGGAAAAGCCGGCGGAAAGTTGAGCGGGAGAGGTGTCGGAAACCCCGGGATAAACGGCTGCCGGGATTCTCGGTTCACTGAGGAACTTGGCGGGAGCCTCAGCAAGCCCCTTTGCACTTCAAAACCACGATCACGGTTTTGAACAGGATTGTCAGGTCGGACTTGATCGACCAGTTTTCGATGTAATCAAGGTCGAGGTCGAGCATCTTTCCGCCGTCGATCTGACTTCGACCAGCGACTTGCCAGGGACCGGAAAGACCAGGAAGGACCGTCAGTCGTCGAGAGTAACCCTCCGGTTCGAGTTGTTCCAGACGTTCGCTATCGCGAAGCTGGAGCGGCCGGGGGCCAATCAGGCTCATTTCCGCCATCAGGATGTTCCAGAGTTGCGGTAGCTCGTCAAGACTCGTTCGACGAAGGAGTCGGCCGAGTGGTGTCACCCGAGGGTCATGCTTGATTTTGAAGAGGACGCCGCACGACGATTCGTTCTGCTCTTCGAGTGAAAGTAACTGTTGCTCGGCGTCGACAACCATCGTCCGAAATTTCAGACAGGTAAAAACACGCCCCGACAAACCAACCCGTCGCTGACGGAACAAAATAGGGCCGGGCGAGTCCAAACGCACCAGCAAAGCCACCAGCGTCAGGACCGGCGACAAAACGATGAGCCCGCAGGCAGCTCCCACGAGATCCATGCTTCGCTTCACGATCGAACGAGTCGCCGGGGAAGGCGACATCACGATTGGTCGGATGCAGATCTCTTCGATTGACGAATCAGAAAACGTTCGACCCCAGAGGTGTCGAATGGCTGATGGGAGCATCGTCATGGTTGTTTCAATACTCAAGGAGAAGGATTGGAGTTCAGGATTTCCACGGGGGAGAAAAACCTGATGTCCGCCATGAGGAGAAAACGAACTCAGACTGTGACGACAATGTACAGTCGATGGTGATTTCGCGGAAATTCTTTTTCTGGATTATTCAAATTATCAGCAATCTGGCAGGTCAACGTTGCCCGATAACCACATGCAATTTCGCCTTATTAAGAGAATGGGAAGTTCATTAGCATGAAGAATCATTTGTTTGCTCATTCTCGCGAAATTGTCCACATTTCTCGCCACTGTATGGACAATCCGAGAATTCCGATCTGAAGGTTTATCGTAATCGGAGTTTGATTGGCGACGAACCCGCCGCGTATTTCTCGACGACGGGTTCGCTTCGTCTGAGTCACGAGAATTTAGTCACGCCCGGAATCGGGACCGGTTGATGCGGGGCATCGCCCCATGCAAACGTCTCGGGAACAAGGGCTTCCTTTGATCCCAGGGCCTTGTCCCAGGTAATCACTTCGCCCGTGTACGCCGCCATCCGGCCCATGAGTGCCAGCAAGGTACTGGTTGCGGCCTTCTCGGCATTATTGATGGGTTTGTCGGCTCGGAGTCCGGCGAACATCTCGTTGTGTTCGGACTGGTACATGTCGAGCGGCGGAGCACCGTCGGTCGCCCGATAACGCCAGTTTGTGGCGCCGGTGATTTTCCGGCCAAAGACGTCGGCACGTCCCTTGGTTCCCAGGATATAGTCAGAAACCCGGGGTTGCGTGTTCGCCCAGTGGCGGCACTGATGGTAGCCTCGAATATCTTCCGGATATTCGTAGACAATGGAGAAGTGATCGAAAATGTTGCCGTATTTCGGCTCGGTTCGAACCTGTCGTCCGCCGACGCCCCAACATCGCATGGGGGGAACGTCATTCATGGCCCAGGCCATCGTGTCGAGCCCGTGGACCGCTTGTTCCACGATATGGTCGCCGCTCAGCCACGAGTAGTAGTACCAGTTGCGCATCTGGTACTCCATCTCCGACTCGCACTTGGCACGCGGAAGATGCTGTTCGTGATCCGGTTCCCAGACCCCTTGTGAGTTGTACGTGGTCTCGATCGAGACGATCGGGCCAATCTCACCACCATGCACCCGCGCCATCAGTTCTCGGCGTGGCGCAAAGTAGCGCCAGCAGAACCCGTTGACGACCGACAGACCTTTTTCCTTGGAAAGCTTGGCGGCTTCGATGAACTTGCGGAGGCCGGGACCATCAACGGCCATCGGCTTCTCGACGAACGCGTGTTTCCCCTTCTCCACGGCGTAGGAGAAGTGAATCGGTCGGAACCCGGGAGGGGTCGTCAGAAGCACGACGTCGCAATCATCAATGACTTGCTTGTAGGCGTCAAATCCGACGTAGCGTCGGCTACTGGGGACGTCGACTCGTTCCCCAACTCCCAGAGCTGGTGAACCTTTGAGGCTCGAATGGCTGGCCTCGATCTGGCTGGCGAAGGCATCGCCCATCGCGTAGAGAGCGTTCCCCTTGTCGGCCAGAAGAGCCTGCTCGGCCGCTCCCGTTCCTCGACCGCCGCAGCCCACCAGGCCGATTTTGAGGGAATCCCCCGCCCCGGCATACGCATTGGCGGCAATGTCGATCTGAGAGGCTGCCGAGACCGCGGCCGCCGTCGTGGCTGCTTTCAACAAGAAGGTCCGTCGAGTCGATTGCGATTCCTGCATCTGAGGTGTACTCCGAACGAAAGGGCCGATGCCCCCCTGCCCTGGTGGATCGATCTCGCGTATTTTGCCAGGTCGGAGGTGATTACACAAAACAAAGTCCGCGAAAGGTCACTCAGCCGGCGAAATCGCAGAACTCGGGTCGCCCATCTCGTCGTGAATTGTTCGTTCCCCAATCTTCAACAACCGGGATGTGACTTTAGTACCGCGCAGTCCTCTAACAGAAAAGGGAATTGCCGGAAACCCGAACACAGTTTGCCGAATTTTCCCGCCATCTTCGCCAAAACCTCCAAGTTCTGTCGGCCAGGTCGTGTCGCTGACTCAAATGGAATCAGGGGTATCGGAAATCCAAGTGTGAGTGAGTGCTTGCAAGAACCGGAGAATGGAACTGTAAATCAATCAGGTCCCAATCACGGAAAAACCACGGACCGCTGAATTCTTTGAATTTGCGACAGACTCTCGACGGCCCGTATTACGAATCGTATAAAGTTAATATTCAACGACAGACTGGGGATGATTCCTGGTCGGGAACCAGTCGGACTGGAGTGAGAGGAACCGATGAAGTATCGACAGGGGTTCACGCTGGTCGAGATTCTGGTGGTGATCGCGATCATCGCGGTGCTGGTCGGCCTGCTCTTGCCTGCCGTGCAAGGAGCCCGCGAGGCGGCCCGACGAATGGACTGTCAGAGTCACCTTCACCAGATCGGCATCGGAGTTCAGCAGTATTTCGACAACTGGGGCGAACAGTTCTTCCTCCATCATCCCTTCCAGGCGGACGTTACGTCTCAGGTGAACGACGCCGAGTCGTTCGCCGAGATCTACTGGGAAGACAAGATCATGCCCTACGTCAACCCTGCCTACGCCAACGAAGCGATCGCGAAAGGAGGAGTTCAGGTCGCTGACGAGAAGATTTTTCGGTGTATGAGCGATGTCTCGACGATTCAACCCTATCTGAAATCGGATGGAACGATCGACGGTATTACCAACCGGACAAGTTACCTGATGAACTCGCTCCTCAGCCATATCACCCGGCGCTACGGTCGTTACACCTTCCCCAGGTTCCAGCAAGAAATCGGCACTTCCAATTTCGTTTGCTTTAACGAACGTAACGCGTATGCGATGGATACCGATCCCAACGCCGATCCGCGCCAGGACGATTACGACATCTGGCTCGGAACCAGCACCCTCGACAACTGGATCGCCTGGAACCGTCACGGGACGTCGAATGTTCTCTATCTTGACGGTCACGCCAGGTCGGTCCCGAAGTCCGAAGCCTACCTGGGGATGTATCCCGGTGGACAATTATTGACGCTTCCCAGCTTCTACCCGTTCTGACCTGAACCAGGTTCAGGCTCCTCAAATTTCGGGCTCGGATTTCCACCATTCACCGACGCGGGTTTCCGGGCAGAATCGGGTTGGAGAAACTGCGAGGGGGCTCGGCGGGTGTGGTCGGCGGGGGCTCCAGGCGATTGATGAGCAGCCGCAGAAGCCGGCTGATCTCGTGGATGGAGGTTTTCAAGTCCTCGTTCTGGCGAACCCTGACCTTTTCCGCGCTGGCGAATTCGTGACGGAGGTTCGCCAGGTCGCCAAGGCTCGGTTGAGGAACTGTCTCGATCTTCTCGGGTTCAGGCCGTTTCTCGATTTGATTGAGACGTGTCTCGATCTGCTCGAAGCCTTTTTCGAGTCGGTTGAGGCTCGCCAGAACAGTTTCAGAGGCAGGGCCTTCGGCGCGATTTGCTCTCAGTTCGCCGATGAAGTTTTCGAGTTGCCTGGTCTCGACTCTCCTCTGACTCTCTCGCGCCTCGTGATCGGCGGCGAGCCGAGTGATCTGAGTTTCGATTCGCCAGCACGCGACCAGGACGACCAGAATTCCCAGGCCAGCGAAGATCCACGCCATTCGGCCCGGCCAGGAACCGAGTTGATTCGATTTTGGTAGAAATTCCGTGGCAACGGGTTCCTGAAACAGCGCCTCCGACCGGCTTCTCACGCCTTCGAGTGTGAGGGCCGCATTGCTGGTGGGATCGTCGAGTTCTTCAAGAAACCGAGGGTCGGTTTCGGACCCGGAGAGGTAACTCACCAACGATTCGAGTTTAGTGCTCATCGGATCGACCAATCGTTCGGGAGAAATTTGAGGCAAACGACCCATGCCGCAGCCCAGTCCTTGACCAGCGCCCGGAGTTCATCCACCCCGTTGATCCGGCTCAATGATTTTCCCAGGCTGGCCGAAGCTCGCTTGGTGATCCGCGATGCTTCGGTTCGAAGTAGCGATGGATCGTTCGATCGCGTGGCTCGTTCCCAGTCCGGTTCCGAGAAGAGGTGGAACAAACACCAGAACTGTTCGCGATCGAGCAGTCTCGGCGGATCGTTCGGCTCGATTTTTCCTCGGACAAACGCCACGGTAGCCAGGTAAGCCTCGATCGCCAGTTCTCGACGGGCCGGCCAGGGAAGTTCTCCCAGTTCGGCGCGGAATTCGATCAGGACCAGTACCAGGTGACCGAGCGAGATGGTCCCTCCCGCCGTCCAGCGAGCCACTGCGGAACGATCGACACCCACTCTGTCGGCCAGATCCTGCTGGGTCCAACCCTGATCAACCAACCGGCGCTCGATCCAGTCGCCGATCGCCCGTGAGCAGATTCGCGCCGGACCTTCGCGAAAACGCTTGGCGATCAGTGAGGAAAAGCCTTCCTCCTGTTCCAGAGCGTGATTCGAGAGAAATTCGCCGACGACCTGATCATAAGCACGATCGACAATCGGACCGTTCGGCTCCCCGACTCGGAGCGATCGGCTATTGAGACTCATCCCGTTTGCCATGAAGCGCGGTCCTCATTGCGAGCGACCTCGACCCGGATCGTCGACGAATTGTAGATGGTTCGGGCCCGTTCCTCATTTTATGTGAGTCGCGCTCACACGTCCATGACGTCGAGCGTGTATGGTGACAAGCATTGGTCTCATGCGTTGGTTTTACGCCGAACTGGGGACGTTCGCCAGGAAGTCGGTCGCCCCGGCCCCATCGGAAGGCCGCACTGGCCATCCGGTGGGGCTTATTGTTCAGACCGACGGACGCATCGAGGATGGACAAAGACGACTCGAAGCGGTGTCGGCACGGCTTCGAGCCTGGGGCCGCCATCCTCATGGGTTGCGCTTGATCAATGGAAGAGTTTCGAGTCGCGATCGCCGCGTGAGAGCAGATAGGCGAGCAGGTCGACAACCTCGTCCTGATTGAGCGTGGAGAGCAGTCCCTCGGGCATCATCGAAACCGGTGATGGCCGAGTCTCGTCGATTTTATGCCGGTTCACGTTGACCTGGGCGCTCGGGTCGAGCATGTTTGTGTTGATTGTTATCATGTCATTATGCAAGTTCATGATCCGACCGGTGATGACCTGGCCATCGGTCGTCGCGATGATGACCGCTTCGTACTGGTCGCTGATGACCTTGCTGGGCAGGATAATGGATTCGAGCAAGTCTCGCGGGCTGAAGCGCCCGGCGAGGGCCGTCAGGTCGGGTCCGACGGCTCCGCCCTCGTCGGCGAATCGGTGACAGGCAAAGCAGTTGGTCGCGGCGAACAGTGATCGCCCCTTGTCGAAGTCGCGTTTCTGCTTCAGTCCCGATTCGACGATCGGCACGAGTTCATCGAGCGTCCAGGCCTTCACGAAAGCCCGGGCGGGACTGGTCGAGGCGATCGCGTTCTTCGGCTTCGGCGGGGCTTCGAGAATCGGCTTGAGTTCGGCCGACTCGGACTCGCTAAGCGTGGCGACGGCCGACGTCTTGATCTGCTTGATGAATCCCGCGAGGCTCGGTCCTCCCTTGAAGTCGGCCGCGCGATTGATCCAGGAGAAATAGTTTTTACGGAGTTCAGGGGTCCAGCCGACACTCAAGGTCCGCAAGGCCCGGCCCAGGTCCATCTGTTCCTCCTGAGTCGGCGCGGCCTCGATCAACTTGAGAGTCGTGGCGGCCACGCTCGGAGCCTTCAGGTAGACCATCAGGTTACAGATCTCGACATTCAGCTCACGCCCCTTCGCGGGATAGGCCTTGTCGAGTTCGGCGATAATATGAGCGGCGACATCCTCCTCCGGCGGGCCAAAACGGTTGAAGAGAACCTCGACGACTCGAAGGACATCGAGCTTCCGAGCGTAAGGAAGGTTCTGCCAGTCGAGCCTGGCCAACGATTGCAGAATACGTTGCCCGAGCGCCTTGTCGGGAGCAGGCGCGTCGGTCGGCCGGTGCGCCGGATCGCTTGCCGATACGTGGATCAAGGCGAGGAGAGCTTCGGTCGAAGCGATTGGGTTCGTTTCTTCGAGCGCCCGATCCCGCCAGGTGCCCGGTTCCTGGAACTCCAGGGCGACCCGCGCCGCGTAGCGGACAAAACGGTCGGGATTGGACAGAAATGGCCAGAGGGTCTCGACGGCCTTGGGGTCGGCGTGACCGTGAAACGATTCGAGCAGCTTGCGCGACTCGTTGGACGCGATCGCCAGACCGACCGGCGCGGTCGGCTCGGAACCCGTATAGGTTACCCGGTAGAGCCCCGAGGTGGTCTTGCGACCGCCGATGGCGAAGTACATCGCGCCATCGTTGGGGTTGATGACAACGTCGGTCAGCGGCAGCGGCGTTCCGGTGATGAACTCTTCGAGTTCCGCCGAATATTCCGCGCCTTCCGGCTTCAGGTGAGCCGCGTAGAGCTTGCCGTAACTCCAATCGCAGAGAAACAGCGCCTCCTGATATTTGGCCGGAAACTTCGCTCCATAGCCAAACGAGATTCCGGTCGGCGAGCCTGGTCCGATGTTGACCACGGGAGGAAGGCTATCGAGATAATAGGTCGGCCACTTGCCGGCGCCGTTGCGATAGCCATAATCCGCGCCGCTGGCCACAAGATTCACCCGGGTAGGCCGATACCAGGGCGTGCTCATGTCCCATTCCATGTCGGAATCGTATGTGAACAGATCGCCTCGATTATTGAAGGCCAGGTCGAACGAATTCCGGTAACCCATCGAGACGAGTTCCCAGTTCTTTCCCTCGGGATCAACGCGACAAACGAACCCACCAGGCGCTTTCTCGTCGGTCATGAAGCCTCGACCGTCGACCATCCTGGGGAGCAGATTGTCCTCTCCCCAGGTCCGAGGGACCAGCGACCCCGAGAGTTCCGGCAACCTGGTCGCATTTCCCGCGACGACATAGAGCGACTTGCCGTCGGGAGCCAGGACGACGGCATGCGGGCCGTGCTCGCCGTTTCCTTGAAGCATCCGGAGTGGCTCGACGGTGTCGAGAACGTCGTCGCCGTTTGTATCCTTGACCCGATAGAGGCCACTGGCGTACTTGCCCGAGGCATTGACGACGACGTAGAGACTATCGAATGCCCAGAGCAGACCTTGAGCCTCGCCGATCTCGACCGGAATCGGCTCCACCTTGATCGTGTTGGCCGGAGCACCGATCGCGGGCGGCGTGACTCGATAAAGCTTGCCATACTGGTCCGACGTGATCAGTCTCCCCTTCGGATCGACCGTCAGGTTGACCCACGAGCCCTGCGTCTCTCGCGGAACCGTGTAGATCAGCTCGACCTGAAAACCCTTGGCGACCTTGAGTCGATCAACCGGTGTGGAGGGAGGCGCGGGGATCGGCGCCGGCGTTGCTTTTTTGGCCTTCGCTTCGGGAACCGGCTTTGGCTTGGGATCATCCTGTCCCTGAGCGATCAGGCCAGATCCTACCAGTGACAGAACCGCGACGGCGAACGTCGCGAAAAATTTCAGCGCGATCATCGGAGAGACCTCGACGATAAGAGAGTCGGAAGAGCGTCGACTCGCGACGGAGCCTGGGCGTGAAGTTCCCCACATCATACCGCCCCTGAACCCTCGAATCGAAGAGTTTTCTCAATACGAGTCGGAACTGATCACCTCACTTCCCGCTCGCGTTCCCAGTGCCTGAAGGACCAGGCTGGCCGGTGAGTAAATCGTCGACCCATCAGACCTCGTTCCGTTGTTGCCGATCACACTTTTGAGGTAATGGACCGAGCCGTCCGCGAACAGAAAGTTCGCGCCTCCGGGATGTCGGCTCGAAAAGTCATCGATGCCACCATCGGGGTCCTGGATCGTGTTGAGAACATTGCAATGCGCCTGAACGAGCGTTGCCGCGAGATAATAGGCCGCTCCGGTCATCGGACAGGGATTGGCGGGACCACGTCGGATCACCCCGCCGGATACCACGCCCACCCAGGTGCCATTATTGATGGACCAGGCACGTTCTCCGACCATGATTGTCTGACTTGTCCCATCAATGATATCCGCGATCCTGACCTTGCTGTTCCGATACAACACGCCGTTGCCCACGCCATCGTTATTCAGACCGGTCGTTGAGTCGGCCTGGTCATTGCCGATGCAAGCGGCGTAGCTCGTCGGTGAGACCTGGGCGAGCGTGGTATTCGTGGGACTGGTGATCGCGAACGGTCCGCCGGAAATGGGGTCGGAAGGACAAAGATATGTGGAGAGCGACGATCGCCCCGCAGTCGTGTTCGCGAGCGATTCAACTGCCTGAGAAAAGTTGACCGCGTTGAGGATGTTGGTCTGTTCCATCTGTCCCAGAATGAGAGTCGACCAGGCCCAGCCGGAATCGGTATCGGTCGCGCCGTTTTGAAACGGGACAAACGCGGCGTAACTCATCGGAAAAGTACCGACAACGTCGTGATAGTTGCTCAGTGCCAGTCCCATCTGTTTCAGGTTATTGAGACACTGTGAACGTCGGGCTGCCTCACGCGCGGCCTGTACGGCAGGAAGCAATAGAGCGATCAAGACCGCGATGATCGCGATGACGACAAGTAACTCGATCAAGGTAAATCCACGGCGTCGCGGCATTCCAGGGCCCCTCAAAAGGAAACAATCAAGCCAGAACAAGAATTGTGAGACCGGTCGCTGTAGCGAATGAAATGCCTTGTCATTGAACAATCCCCAACTTCAAGTTATTGTGAGAGATACGACAATCCGAATGCTGAGTTCTTGATCCACGAACGGTGAAAGATTCTCCGCGACGGCGAAAAATTCCCCGCCTCGGGGCCAGGGATGCGCAGTTCGATTCGTAATCAGATTCTGATTCCGCTCGTTGCCGTTCAAGCGGTCACGGTCGCGACAATCGCGCTGGTCGCGGCCCGGATGGCGACGAACAATGTCGAGGTCCAGGTGACCGACCGGCTCCGGGGAGTCGTCGAGACTCTCGGTCGATCGAATTTTCCGTTGACCAGTGGCGTTCTCGACAAGATGCGCGGACTCTCCGGCGCGCAATTTCTGGTGACGGACGATGCGGGAAACCTTCTCGAATCGACCTGGAGCGGTCTTGACCGACTCCCGACGAATCTTCGGACGTTACCGAGTCGGACCAGTCTCGACTCTCCCGGAACCTCGCCGAAAGTCGAAATCAACGACGAGCGGTTTTTCGCGACGTCAATTCGCTCGAATAGCGGCTCGACACTCTTGATTCTCTATCCCGAGTCTGCCTGGCAGCGAGCCCGCTGGGAGGCGATCTGGCCCACGCTCGCCCTCGGAATACTCTCATTGATCCCCATGGCTCTGATGACCGGAGCGGTCGCCCACAAGCTCAGTCGTCGCCTTCGTACCGTTGAGGGAAAAGTCGCCGCGATCGCCTCCGGAGATCTTCGAGACCTCGAAGCCCGGCGCTCCGGTGACGAGGTTGATGATCTGATCCAGTCAGTCAATCAGATGGCCGGCCAGCTCCGCCAGCTTCGAGAAACGATCCGGCGGACCGAGCGAGCCGGAATCCTCGCGCAACTCGCGGCCGGTCTGGCCCACCAACTCAGAAATGCCGCCACCGGAGCAAAAATGGCGGTTCAGTTGCACGCCAGGCGTTGCCCGAGCTTCGAGTCAGATGGCAGCCTGGGCGTCGCGCTCCGACAACTGGCCCTCTGCGAGGCACAGATCAAGGGGCTCTTGACGATGGGCCAGTCTCCTGGTCAATCAATCGCTCGCCTTGATTCACACGAATTGATCGAGGATGTCCTCCGACTGGCCGAGCCAACGGCAAAGCACGTTGGTTTGAATCTTGATCATCCTGATAGAGAAGGTCCCCACGAGGTTCATGGCGACGGAGACCGACTACGCGCGGCCCTCTTGAACCTGATCCTCAATGCCATCGAAGCCGCGGGTCCGCAGGGGAACGTGAGCGTTTCGGCGGTGATCGAAGAGAGCTTCGCCCGATTCGACGTGATCGACGACGGCCCTGGACCGTTACCGGAGCTGGCGGCGACGATGTTCGAGCCATTCGTGACCGGCAAGCCGGAAGGGGTTGGCCTGGGGTTGGCCCTGGCCAGCCGGGTCGCGTTCGACCATGGCGGTGGGCTATCCTGGAGCCGGGTTGACGATCAGACGATATTCTCGCTGCGAATCGCTCGGGATCGGTTCGAGGAGGGAGAGCCAGATGAGCCGAATCCTGGTCGTTGATGACGAGGAAAGTATTTGCTGGTCGTTTCGCGAATCGCTCGGCGACGAGGGGCACCAGGTGGAATCCGCCGCCTCGGCCGAGGAGGCGCTCCGGCGGATCGGCGAGATCGGACCCGACGCGGTGATTCTCGATGTCCGGCTACCGGGGATCGACGGATTGACGGCACTTCCGGAACTCCGAAAGCGTTCCGGCGGTTCGCCCGTGGTGGTGATGACCGCCTTCGGCGACCTCAAAACCGCAGTCCGAGCCGTTGAAGCCGGCGCCTTCGATTACCTGGCCAAACCGTTCGACCTCGACCAGGCGAACACGATGATCCGTCGGGCGCTGGAATCGGGCAAACGAACCCAACGATCAGCCAACTCTGCCCCCGGACTCGATCTCGGCGATGAACTGATCGGGTCGTCTCCGCCCATGCAATCCCTGTTTCAGCGAATCGCACTGGTGGCCTCGGCCGACGTGCCGGTCTTGATCACCGGCGAGAGTGGAACCGGAAAGGAACGCGTGGCGCGGGCTCTCCATCGCTATGGACCCAGACGTGATGGCCCCTTCGTTCCGGTTTGTTTGCCGGCGCTCAGTCCCGGACTTGTCGAGGCGGAACTTTTCGGTCATGTGAAGGGTGCGTTCACCGGCGCGTCGCAAGACCGCAAGGGGATTCTTGAGCTGGCCCACGGTGGCACCGTTCTGCTCGACGAGATCGGCGATGCCCCGCTCTCGCTTCAGGTCAAGCTCCTCCGAGCGATCGAGAACCGCGAGATCGCTCCGGTCGGGGATGCCCGGACACGTTCGATCGATATCCGGGTCCTGGCGGCGACCAATCGACCACTTCAGGAGATGGTCGCCGCGGGAACGTTTCGCGAGGATCTCTACTTCCGGCTCGCCGCGTTCCCGATCCGGATTCCCGCCCTCCGGGATCGTCTCGACGATATCCCCGCGCTCGCGACGCACTTCCTGAGAACCTGTCAGGGATTTTCCGGCGAGCCTCAAGCGATCGTCGGTCCGATCCTTGAGGCACTTCGAGCCCAAAGCTGGCCGGGGAACGTCCGCGAGTTACGAAACGCCATGGAGCACGCCGCGATCCTGGCCCGGGGTGGGCCGATTCGCGTCGAACATCTGCCGCGATCGGAAACCCGGCTGTCGCGTCCCCCGGAAATCGACCTACCCCGAGCCATCGCCGACTGGGCCGAGGGGGAAGCGACTCGTCTCGACCCGTCGGCCCCCGATGGTGATCTCTATGCCCGCTTTTTGAGACAGACCGAGCCCACGCTGCTCCGCGCCGCTCTCGAACGCTGCGGAGGCAATCGGGCGGCGGCGGCCCAGCTTCTTGGGATCGATCGCGCGACCCTCCGACAGAAGTTGAAGCGATACGAAATCGGTTGAAGCCAGGCCGGGCGATCCTGTTCAATAGGTCCGGCCGAGATAGCCGACGATCGCTCGCTTGACTTCGAGCGGATCAATCCCGCCCGACTTCCGGTAGATCACCTTGCCGCCGGGAGCAATGATCAAGGAATAAGGAACCGGTCCCGGCCAGTTCTTGTCGAGGACCTCGGCGAATTTGTCTTGTGACTCGACCGTGCTCAGATAGTTCAGCCCCGAGACATGATTCTTCACGAGCATCTCGAGCGCCGATTCCCGTTTGGCGGGATCGTCGAGACTGATCGTCACCAGTCGCAAGCCACGCCCTCGATACATCCGGATGATTTCCACCAGTTCCGGCAATTCGGCGACACAAGGGCCGCACCAGGTCGCCCAGACAT
>JAJYCH010000760.1 GCA_021778575.1 Planctomycetota bacterium | reverse complement strand
CAGCGCGAGGGGTCGAACCGGCCGGCGGCCTGATGGCTGGCGATGACGTCGTCGAGCGAGCGAATCCCGTCCAGTTCGGGCATGTCCAGGCTTCCGGCGTAGGTTTCCTGGAGGACCCGGCGGAACTCGGCCTCGCTCTCGGGGGTGTAACCGCGCCAGTCGAGAGCCGGCGGAACCCGGCCGCCGGGGAAGTCGAGCGGGCGGCCGGTCTCGCGGCGCATGTAGGTCAGGGCGGTGATCGCGGGCATCCCCCCCCGGGTCAGGTCGGCCGTCGCCGAAGCCGATCCCGAACCATCGACCAGGGCCTGCGCGATCCGGAAGCCTCGCGACCGCAAGTCGTTCAGGGCCGTGCGGATCAGGCTTGTCGCCAGGGCCGATCGTCCCCACGAGGGCTCGACCTCGGGAGCCCAGACGGCCGCCGCCCGACCGGCCAGAGGTTGGGTCAGCAGCGCCCCGGTGATCCGCCCTCGCCGACAGGAGACCCAGAGCCCCGATAAGTCGATCCGGCCGGCCTCGGCCTCGGCCAGGGCGTTGGCGATCAACCCCGGCCGGGTCGTGGTCGAGATCCGGCGATAGAGAACCTCGAGCGCGTCGGGCCTCCATTCCGGCGGACAAGGGACGATCGATGGGGCCGAACTGGTCATGGTAAGCCGGAGATGGCGGGATTCGGGTCCGGTCTCATGGTAACCGACAATCGGTGACCACGCCAAGACTCCTGAGTCTACCTGAAAGCTCGACATGCCTTCCGGTTACGGCGACGGGAAGACGTAGCCGACCGGCGGCGCGACCGTTAAAGTCGCCCCGAGACGACCGGACCCGCAAAAAGACCCAACATCTGGACGTCGAACCGACGTATGATAAATAGCGGCAGGAGGGCACGCGATGGCAAAGGCGACCGAAATGGCGACCGAAACATTCCGGCTCGACGAAGAGACCTCCTGGAACGATCCCCGATCTCCGACTTCCGAGCCTCCGGCTCGGGTCGAGGAAGCGGGCGACGCCCGGTTGGTCGAGCAAGCTCGGGACGGCGATGATCGGGCGTTCGCAACCCTGGTTGTTCGTTACGAGCGGGCCTTGATCCGCGTGCTGGTCCGGCTCGTCCGTGACGAGGAGCTGGCCCGCGACCTGGCGCAAGAGACGTTCTGGAAGGTCTATAACCGGCTCGATCGGTTCGATACCTCGCGACGGTTCGGCCCCTGGCTGTTCCGGATCGGCGTGAACCTGACCCTCGACGCCCTCCGCCGTCATGAACCCCCCCCGGCCGCCTCCATCGACCGATCGGCCGATGACGGTCGGAAGGCGTTCGAGGTTCCCGACCCCGACCCGAGAATCCGGGCCGAACTCGTTCAAGAAGTCCAGTTCATCCTGGAGAAGATCCCGATCGCTTATCGAACCATTCTGGTGCTCCGGGATCTGGAGGGGTTTTCTTCGGCCGAAGTGGCGGCCATCGTCGGTCGTCGAGAAGCCACGGTGAGGTGGAGGCTAGCCAAAGCTCGCGACCTGTTCCGCGAACACTGGGAACGCCGCCAGGATTTGACGCGTCGGGAGGCCAGAGATGGGGATTGATCGCCAGTGTCGCTGGGTCCGCTACCGCTTGCCGCTCCTGATTGGCGGCGAGCTGAAGGTCGAGGAACGTCGACGGGTCGAGCGGCACCTGATCGGCTGTAGTGACTGCCAAGGCCAGCGTTCCCGATCGACCGACGCCTTCGCGGCACTCCGGAGCTTCGCCGAGGTCTCCGCTCCCGTCCTGGTTGATTCCCCGTCGGTCTGGCCCGCCCTGGCCGGGCAGATTCGCGAGTCAAGACATGCTTCGCCGTCGCTGTCGTGGTGGGAAACTCCCCTGCCGCGGAACTGGGCCGCGCTCAGCCTGGCCATGGGGTTGATCGGCCTGGTCGCCGGACCGCTGGCGCTGCTGTCCGGTCGCGATCCGGTCCGGACCGCTCCGACCTCGGTCACAACCCGACCGGTCGAACCGCCCAGGCTGGCCGCCACTCCCCCCAGCGCCTTGCCGTCGGATCGGTCGCGACCGGTCGATGGCTCATCGAAGGGAGGGGCGAACTCCGGGTTCGACCCCACGGCCGGCCCCGGCCTCCAGGTCAACTACGATCTCGACCACGGAACCCCGATCGGCTCCGGCAGTCGCGACCCGCAACATTCCTATTGATTGATTTGATTGATTCGAGTCCACTCGATCCGCCTGGTCTCGCGACGCTCTCCGCCCGTCCGAACCGGCACCAGGCCGGGCTTCGCCGCCGACTCTCGCGATCATTGGAATTCCCTGGTTTTTCCGCTTCGGACGTGTTGATCGCCCGTCCTTCTTCTCTTTGACAGGTGCGGTTTTCTCGTGGCTAGGACCGTTCGCTTACTCCAGGGATCGCGAGTACCGGCCCGGAGCCTGTTGCTCATCGGACCCGCCGTTCTGGCTCTGGCGGTCGGAATCGTGGCGCGGTCCTGGTGGTCTCGCCTCCCGGCCGAACGACCGGCGTTGGCGATGGCTGGTCCCGGAACGATCGCGGACCCCGAGCACCGCCTGGCCGAGGCGATCGACCGGGCTCGGTCGTCCACCGTCGCGATCGAGTACGGCGTCGGCAATTCGTCGGCGAGCCGAAGGGTTGCCACCGGCGTGGTGGTGAGCGACGAGGGGGACGTGATCTCGGTCCGGGTCGACCCGCCCGAGGGACGCGATCGCGACTCGATCCTGGCCCGCGACGCTTCGGGCCACCGGCACCAGGCCCGCTGGGTGGCCGCCGATCCCGAGACCGGCTTGACCCTCCTGAAGCTCGAGGCCGACCACATCCGGCCGATCCGCCCGTCAACCCGCGCCGCGGTCCTGGGAGCGGCGGTCTTCCTGGTCGGTAACCCGTATGGCCTGGCCCATTCGGTCAGCCGGGGGCATGTCTCGGGGCTGGCCCGCCGGGTCGAAATCGGCCCCCGGCCGCTCGGCGGTCTGATCCAGCTCCAGGCTCCGCTCCATCCCGGAGACAGTGGGGCCTTGCTGGCCGACATGCAAGGGGGCTGGCTC
>JAJYCH010000759.1 GCA_021778575.1 Planctomycetota bacterium | reverse complement strand
TGATCTTGTTCCCGTTGATGCGTCCTGAAAATATGAGCGGGTAGCAGTCAGCCGGTAGCGGGTAGCAAAGACGGGGAATCTGCTTTCCGGCCTTTACTACCCGCTACCCGCCAACTGCTACCCGCTTCTGACCCGGATTCCAAGGATGGAGCCGTCATGTACAAGTATTTGCTCTGCTGGCGGTATCTGCGGACGCGCTATATCGCGCTGGCCAGCGTGATCAGCGTGATGCTGGGCGTGGCCACGATGATCGTGGTGAACTCGGTGATGGCCGGGTTCTCGGCCAAGATGCGCGACCGGCTCCACGGTGTTCTGGCCGACGTGATTGTCGAGTCGCGCGACTTCGACGGCTTCCGGAACTGGCGCGAAGTGATGGCGCGGATCAAGGATGTCGCCGGCGACGATGTCGAGGCGATGGCCCCGACGATGGAAACGTTCGCCCTGATGAAGTGGTCGTACAACGGTCAGCCGATCACCCGGCAGGTCCAGTTGATCGGGATTCAACCGGTCGAACGGGCCAAGACCGGCGACTTCGCCGAGTTCCTCGTCGACGAGAAAGGGGACAAGATCCCGCCGTCGTTCGCGATCCCCGACCGGGTCAAGAAGAACAACCCGGCCAGCGAGATGCTCCAGGACGAAGACAATCCCGGAATGCGGCAGGCGCTCCAGGAGATGATCGACGGCCAGAACAGCGATAGCGGGGCGATCATCGGCTTCGCGATGGGGCATGCTCACATCCAGGGGAAGGATTACTGCATCGCCCCGCCTGGAACTCGCGTCATGCTGATGTATCCCCAGGCGGGCCGGAAGCCGTCGGTGACGACCGACAACGCCCTGGTGATCGGCTACTTCAAGAGCGGGATGAGCGAGTACGACTCGAACCACGTTTACATGCCGCTCGAAATGATGCAGCGGATGCGACTGCTTGGCGACGGCGAAGGCAACGGCGCCGTCAATCAGATCCAGGTCAAGGCCCGGCCTGGCGTCGATCTCGACAAGCTCCGGGCGACCATCGAGAAGGCTCTCGAAGAGCTAAAACCCCGCTACTTCATGACCTCGACCTGGGAGCAGAAGCAAGGTCCGCTGCTGGCGGCGGTGGCCGTCGAGCAGAGTATCTTGAACATCCTCCTGTTCTTCATCATCGCCGTGGCTGGCTTCGGCATCCTGGCGATCTTCTCGATGATCGTGGTCGAGAAGACCCGCGACATCGGGATCTTGAAGGCGCTCGGAGCCTCGACCTCGGGCGTCCGGGGGATCTTTCTCGGCTACGGCCTGAGCCTGGGGTTGGTGGGTAGCGGCGTGGGGATGATCGCCGGGCTCTTGTTCGTCTATTACATCAACCAGATCGAGCACGGCCTGAGCGTCGTCACCGGCCGGAAGGTCTTCGACGGCGATATCTACTACTTCAACGAGATTCCGACCTTGATCCAGCCGGCGACGGTGGCCTGGATCGTCGGCGGAGCGCTCTTCATCGCCATCGCCGCCAGCGTCTGGCCCGCCCAGCGAGCCTCGAAGCTCCGTCCGGTCCAGGCGTTGCGGTTCGAGTGATTCAAGAAACGGGACGCTTCGCGAGCGGGTAGCAGTTAGCGGGTGGCCGGTAGTAAAGAAAAGAAGAGAAGATGCGACCGATCCGTCATTTCTGGATATTTTCTGGCTACCCGCTACCCGCTACCCGCTACCCGCTACCCGCTACCCGCTATCCGCTATCCGCTATCTGCTACCTGCTACCTGCTTTTTCTTAAGGAGACAAGGATGGCGATTCACCTGGCGGTGAAGGAACTGGCGAAGGGTTACCGGAAGGGGCGGAACGAGGTTCCGGTCCTTCACGGGGTCGATTTCGAAATCGAGCGGGGCGAGCTGGTCGCCGTGGTCGGGTCGAGCGGCTCGGGCAAGAGCACGCTTTTGCACGTTCTCGGCTTGCTCGACACGCCCGACACGGGATCGGTCTGGCTCGAAGGCCAGCGGATCGACGACGGACCCGAGAAGCAGCGTGACATGCTCCGGAACAAGACGTTTGGCTTCATTTTCCAGTTCTATCATCTCTTGCCCGAGATGACGGCGCTGGAGAACGTGATGCTGCCTCACCTGATCCGTCACGGGATCAGGTCGTACTGGTCGATCCGCAAGCAGGTCCGGAGCGACGCCCAGGCCTTGCTGGAGCGGGTCGGGCTGGGACACCGGCTCGACCACAAGCCGTCGGAGCTTTCCGGCGGCGAGATGCAGCGGGCCGCGATCGCCCGGGCGCTGGCCGGCGGTCCGGAGATCTTGCTGGCCGATGAACCGACCGGCAACCTCGACACGACGACCGGTCAGGGGGTCCTGGAACTTCTCCGCGACTTGAACCGCGAGCGAGGGCTGACTATGATGCTAGTCACCCATGACCTCCAGATCGCCCAGCAAGCCGACCGGGTCGTTCGCCTGGCCGAGGGACGGATCGAGGAAGGCCCCGGGCGCTGGCCTCAATTGAGTAAGGTCGTCGCCTGAAGGGCCGCCGTCGACGCGACGACGGGTGGACAGGAACCTTTCGGATGAGCCTGAAAGTCTACATCGGCGGCAAGTTCTTCGACAAAGCCGACGCCAAGATCAGCGTGTACGACCACGGTCTGCTCTACGGCGACGGCGTCTTCGAGGGCATCCGCTCGTACAGCGGCCACGTTTTCCGCCTGGCCGACCATATCGACCGTCTTTACGACTCGGCCAAGGCGATTCACCTGGTCATCCCGATCGCGAAGGCCGAGATGACCAAGGCGGTCATCGACACCCTCAACATCAACGACATCAAGGACGGCTACGTCCGCCTGATCATCACCCGAGGAGCCGGCAGCCTGGGGCTCGACCCCCGGAAGACGACCGACCCCCAGATCATCGTCATCGCCGACTCGATCAGCCTCTACCCGGCCGAGCTCTACGAGCACGGCCTGAAGATCATCACCGCCGGGACGATGCGCAACCACCCCGCCGCGCTCAACCCCCGGGTCAAGTCGCTGAACTACCTGAACTCGATCCTCGCCAAGATCGAGGGCA
>JAJYCH010000758.1 GCA_021778575.1 Planctomycetota bacterium | reverse complement strand
GCCTTTTTGACGGTATACCCCTGCTCGCGGACCAGTTTGGCTGCGGCGATCTTGAACTCGTCGTCGTAACGCTTGCGTGTCATGAGCGGTCTCCTGGGATCGATGTTATACCATCTCTCCCGAGCGCCCACGATTCGTGGGGAACTTCAGTACCTGACCGATTTCGGCATCGCCGTGGTCGAGGAGGACCTGCTCCGGGACGTGACCGCCGCCGGGACTCTGCCCTATATGGCACCCGAGCAGTTGGGCGATGGGCTCGGACCCGTCGATCACCGGGCCGACCTTTACTCCCTCGGGGTCGTGTTCTACGAGTTGCTGACCGGACGGCGACCGTTCCGTGCTAACTCGCCGATGGAGTTGCGTGAGCAGATCCACAAGGGCGAGCCCGATCCGCCCCGGTCGATCGAGTCAAATGTGCCCGAGGAGTTGGAGCGGATCTGCCTGCGATGCTTATCGAAGCGGGTTGATGATCGTTTCCAGGATGCCGACACGGTGGCGGCAGAACTGCGGGCTTATCTGGGGGAGTGAGCAAATCATCGGGATCGGTGTCCACCTGGCGAGGTTGCACTCGCATTCCTGAGAACAGGTGATTTCTCCGCTCTCATCGCCCCGGAGCTTCGAGATGGACAACGGACCCGATTCCGAAGAAGTGGCAAGGATCAGGCGGTTCGCCGAGCACTATGCCGGGAAGACCGGCACCGCCTTGCATCCCGACCCCGAGGTGACCGAGCTTGTGCTGCTGGGACTGGCCAGAAATCGGGCCGAACTGGGACGACCGCTCTGCCCCTGCCGGTTCTACCCCGATCCTCGCGAGGAGACCAAGCATCGGACCTGGCTCTGCGCCTGCGACGACATGAAGCGGTTCAAATATTGCCACTGCCTCCTCTTCGTCCGGCCCGACGGCCTGCCGATCACCGAGCACCTGCCCGAGGGGCACGAGGGCCGGGAAGCCTGGGACGAGGTCGCCGACCCCACGCCCGAGTCGGGCCGCGAGTCGGGGCGATGATCCAAAAGTCACCCGGCTTGAATTCGTGATGATCGTTGGATCGAGACCCTTCAGGACGCCGAGAAATCGGGCGAACCAATCGTCCCTGATATGGGTCTACAACCCGCTCCGGCCGGGAATGGCGGGAGCACGATGCCCGATGGGCGAGGAGGAGACCATGCAGACCCGAAGGATCACACGACCGACCATGGCCGACCTCTGGCGGCACCTTCTGGCGACCCTGGAGGGTCTCGGGGTCGAGGATGCTCCCGCCCTGGCCCGATCCTTGGCTGTCTCCGGATTGACGGGTCGTCCCGCCGAGGCGATGGGAGTGAGAGTCCGACGCTCGGGTGAGGTTGTCATCATCACGTCCACGGGAACTTCCCTGAGCGCCCGGACGTCGGTCTCCCGCGAGAACGACAGGGGCCGACCGTCCCGTCGTCGGTTGCAGAACCCGGTGGAATGCTGATCGACTCCCATCACGCGGATCGAAGAAGCTCGTAGTCCGGGTCGGCCGAATTGATCGTCTGTCCCGGACTCGTCATTTGACGTGTTCCTTGAGGCAACGGGACTCGGTTCACCTGAACTCTTCCGACGGGAACTTGTCAGTGACATTAGAAGCGATCGGAACAAACTACGCCTTCCAGGCCGTCAAGTAATAGACGGTCGCTTCATCCCAGATGCCTTTTTCGGTCAATCGACGACGGGCCTCCTCGATATATTCGCCGCGCAACCCCGCCAGCCTGATGGCCTCGTCGCTGCTGCGTGGGTGGAAGATCGGGTTCTTCATCCACCTGTCCCAGGCCCTCTCGGCCTCCTCCATCGTGATGAACTTGCCCAGCGGATCGACCACCACTTCCGACCTCGCGAATCCGGCTCCGGAAAGGACGACACGGCAGCGGTACGGCGAGCCGACCTGCTCGACCGTCCTGGGCAACTCAATATTGTGCCTGTCGGCCACCGACCGCAACAGCGGCCCCATGTCTTAGGTCGCATCCGACCAGCAGTTGAAGGCGAGCCGACCACCAGGCTTCAAGATGTCGTGCCAGAGCCGCAGTCTGGCGGGGATTTCGCTCATATATGGCAGGGCCGAACTGCACAGGATCAGGTCGAAACTCGATGGCGGGAAGGCCAACTTCTCGGCATCGACGTGGATCAGTTCGACGTTGCCCAGTCCTTCCGCCTCGACGTCCCTCGACGCTCGGTCCAGCATCCCCTTCGAGAGATCCACCCCGACCACCCGACCGCCCTCGCCGATCCGTCGGGCCGTGGGGATCGCTACCAGGCCTGTGCCGGTGGCGATGTCCAGCACCCGTTCTCCCGGCTGGGGCTTGGCGATTTCCACCAGCCGGTTGGCCAGCCCGGCACGCAGGTTGTCCTCGTCGTAGTTGATCGCACGCGCATCGAAAATCGCGGCCAACTCTTGCTTGTATTCCTCGGACATTTCGCTTCATGTCTCCTCGGCGAGCCTGCTTGCCAGGTAGAGTCGAATCATGTCTCGCAGTTCTACGGATGCCCCATGACTCACCTCCCCATCGCGATCGGCCGTCAAAGCCTTCATGTTCTTCATGCAGTGCAGCAGGACGACCGCCATGTCGTGGGCGGTCTCGGGGCCGAGGTGCGACGAGCGGATTCTCAATGTTCGCGCGATGTGAGTTAGCAAGGCATCGCGGAATTCTTGCGGTTTAACCGACCATTCGGGACGTGACTCCAGCAAGGCACGCATGGCCATCGATTCGCCCTGAAAATCAACCAGTAAGTAGACGAGGGCATCCGCAAAAGCCTCAATCGGCATCGAAGCGGCCTGGCCATCGATCCTGGCGAAAGCCTCGTCGATGTTCCGGGCATAGCGATGGATCAACGCATTCGACAGGGCTTCTTTGTTCGGGAAGAAGTGATAGAGCGAGCCGATGAGCGCCCCGGCGCGGGAGGCGATTTCCGCCATCGTCGCCGCCTCGAAGCCCTTCTCGGCGATCACGGAGGACGCCGCTTCCAGCAACGCGGCGACACGCTCCCGGCCGGGACGACGTCGAGGCTCC
>JAJYCH010000757.1 GCA_021778575.1 Planctomycetota bacterium | reverse complement strand
CGATCTTGATCTCGAGCCGGAGAATCCGAGGCGGCTGCTTGCTCGACTTCGCGTCTTCGAGTCGATAGATCAACTGTTCCATCGACAAGTCGTCCAGGCCGGCCGTCACATTGGCCTGGGTGAGCATTCCCATGCCCATCCCCTCTCCCCGGGCGTTGCCGGCCGCGACGGCCGCCGGTGACGGGCCGGGCGTGGCCTTGGTTTTCTCGACGAGCCAGCCGTCGGATCGGTCGATCGACGCGAAGACCTCGGCGTCATTCGACAGGTAGATCGACTGGAGGAGGTTCGGCTCGTCCGACCGGTTGCAGTCGCAGTTGGTCTCGCGGGTCGAGCCGCCAAAGACCTTGGTGGCGTAGCTTCCGATCGCTTGACCGCGGGGCGCTCCGTTGACGGCGCCGATGGATCGGGTATTGATCTGGGTCGTCGCGCTGGCCAGGACCTTCGAGCTGGCCGTCGACATCCGGACGGCGTCGATCAAGACCTCGGCGGGAAGCCGCCGGACGATCGACCGGCTGAAGTTCCGTTCGTCGTGCCGGTTCGACTCGTTCACCTGCCAGCTTCGCTGATAGGCGAGGCTCGAAACAATCTCGCGATGGAGCCACTTCATGTCGAAGTCGTGCTCGATGAAACCATCGGCAAGGTACTGAAGAAGTTCGGCGTTGCTCGGCGGATTGGCCAGGTTCATGTCGTCGGTCGGGTTGACGATCCCGACGCCGAAGTAATTGGCCCAGACCCGGTTGACGAACGCCTTGGCGAAGTAGGGGTTATCCTTGCTCCGGAGCCAGTCCATCAACGGTGCCCGGGGGTCGTCCCCTCCGGCGATCGACACTTCCTCGCCACCAAGCACCTTGGCCGAGACGACCCGCGCCGACTTCGCCGCCGCGCCTTGCTTGGCACCAGCCACCCGGGCAACCTGTCCGTTGCGGTTCACGAACACTTCTTGCCAGGGAGAGATCTCGCCGGCCGAGCGCAGTTGCTGGAGCTTGCGGTTGCGTTCGCCGCCTTTCAGCTCATCGAGACCGGTTTCCTTGTTGATCCGCTGGAAGCTCGTCCGGGCGTCCGGGGCGACTCCGAAACCGACGGCGTTGAAGAAGTTGCCGAACCGGTTGAAGTCGTCCTGGGTCCACTGGTCGAACGGGTGCTTGTGGCACTGAGCACATTCGAGCCGGACGCCGAGGAAGGCGTAGCTAAAGCCGATCACGCGTTCCTCGGGCTTGCGAAAGTTCTGCCTCGACCAGAAGTAGGGCATCGTTTCGCGGTCGGCGAACTTGGCGTGATCCTTGTCGTCTGGTTTGGCGTAGGAAGCCTGAAGCTTGACGAAGTCGTCGTAGCTCTGTCCCTTCGGCCGGCTGGTTGCGAGGACCAGACCGGCGACAATCTTGTCGTATGGCATGTTCTCGGCCACACGCTTGTAGATCCAGTCGTACCATTCGCGAGGGGCCTGCTGGCCGACTTGCTGGATGTTCAGAACCTTCGGGGCGTCACCCGTGTAGTCGCAGAGCTTGGTCGTCCACCAGGCCGAATAGGTCGGCCGAGCCAGCAGTTCCTCGACCTTTTTCGCCCGTTTGTCGGGAGCGGGGTCGGACAGGAAATTCTCGACCTCGTCGGGAGTGGGCAGGCTACCGGTCAGGTCGAGCCCGATCCGGCGGAGAAATTCGGCGTCGTTGCAGGTTGGGCTTGGCGTGATCCCCAGCTTCTTGAGCTTGACCACGACGAGTTCGTCGACCTTCGTCGGAGTCGGTACACTCGGGTAATTCGGGCCCACGAGGTCGGTGACCGGGCGGAGGACCGGGACCGCGTGGACCCCATTGTCATAGAAGGCAACGATATGGGTATCACCGGTTCCGAGCGACGTGACCACACCGTCCTCGTTGACCTCGGCGATCGACTCGTCATTGGTCCGGAAGCGAGTCAAGCAGGTCACGTCTTCCGATCCGCCATCGGCCCAGTGAGCGATCACCTTCAAGGGGACCTTCTCGCCCGGCTGACGGAAAACGATCTCGTTCGGCGTCACTTCCAGCCGCTCGAAGTGCGACTCCTTCTCGACCCCTTTCGCGCCACCTTCGATCCAGCGCAGAATCAGCCGGTACTGCCAGCTCTCGGGCTCCATCCGCTTGCCCCCCTTGTGGGGTTCGGCCAGGGTTGGCTTCGCGAGGATCTTCGAGCCTTCGGGATCGTCGAAGGTAACGCGCTTCGAGCCGTCCTTGAGCAGGGTCTCGCGATCGGCCTTGAAGTCGTAACCGAACAACGAGAGCCGGAAGCCCCCCTGTCCCTGGAACGAGCCATGGCAGGACCGGGTATTACAGCCCAGTCGTCCCATGACGGTCAGAACGTGGCGCTGAAAGTCGGGGACTTCCTTCACGTCCTCGGCCTCGAAGCGTAGCTTCGCCGGACGGAGCGGCTCGTCGGCCCGGGCGATCGGAAGGCTGGCCATCGCCAGCAGGGCGAGCGGGATCAGCGGAACGAGGCGTCGGATCATTTTCGGTCCTCCCCGTCGGGATTGGCGGGCTTGCTGGAGGTCGGCGTGGCGGCAGGTGTGACGACCGGCTTCGAGTCGGCAGGCTTCTTGGTCTTGGCGGGCTTTTTCGGGGTGAGAGCACGGAAGCGAGCATCGACAATCGTTTGGCGATTGGTTTCGAGCCGTTCGAGAGTCTCACGGGCTCGTTTGGCCGCGGCCTCCGCCTGTTCCAGCTCGAACCGCTGGCGACGGATCTCGGCGTCGACCTTGGCTTCGATCGCGAGCCGGAGCTGGCTCCGAAGCTCCTCGCTGGGCGCTCCGGCCAACTGAGCGGCGAGCAATTCGACGCGTGACCTGGTCTTCCAGGCTTCGAGCGAGTACTCGTAACGCTTCGGGTTCCGAATCTTCAGCTCGCCCAGGTTCTTGCTGACCTGGTAAAGTTCGGTGATCGCCTTGCGGTATTCAACCGGGTCCATTGGTTTAAGAACCGCGAGAACCTTCGCCAGCTCCGGGGCATTCTCCAGGACGAACGCGAGGGCCTCGGCCTCGTTCTCGGGAGTGATCGTCG
>JAJYCH010000756.1 GCA_021778575.1 Planctomycetota bacterium | reverse complement strand
GGGAAACGATCGATCTGGGCAGCCAGAATCGGATCGCGCAGGTTGTCACGATTCGTTTCGAGAACGAATCCCGCTTTCGACTGGTTAACGGTCACTTCTTCTTTCCGGTGGGCGCGCATCGAGCCCAGGTCAAGCAGGTCGAGCGGGTTCTGGCCGCGATCAAGCGAAGCGGACGGGGTCCGGTGGTGGTCTGTGGGGATTTCAACGCCACGCCTCGCTGTCGATCGATTGACCTGATGCGTCGCGAGTTCCGCTCGGCGTTCCAGGTCCGCAATGGTCGCGAGCCCGACTTTACCTGTCCGACGCGACTCATCAGCGGCGGCAGAATTCGCCGGTCGGTCATGACGAACCTTTGCCGGATCATGCCGATACATACCAGCAACCTCTGGCGCGGCACACTCGATTATATCTTTGTCAGTCCAGAGATTCGCGTTCACGAATGTGACGTGATTCTCGACCAGCCTTCTCCATCCGACGCGACGCTGTACGCGTCGGACCATCTCGGGATCGCCGCGACGCTGGAGATCCCGCCGACTCCGCTTCCTTGAGACTTTGACCATGCGAGGATTCGTCGAAAACGAAGCGCTCAGGACGAGCGAACAACACCGGCTCGACCGGCTCAAATCGGCGGATGAGCGCAACAAGCTCGGCCAGTTTGCCACGCCCAACGCACTCGCGGTGGCCATCGCCGCTCATCTGGTCGGCCTGCGCTCGACCGATTCCGGACCGATTCGATTTCTCGACCCCGCCCTCGGTTCGGGTTCGTTTTATTCGGCGCTCCGGCGCGCGGTGTCTCCGGATCAGATTCGCGAGGCCGTGGGAATCGAGATCGACCCCGACTTCGCTGGACTGGCAACAAATCTCTGGTCGAGGTCCGGGCTGACGGTGACTCCTGGCGACTTCACCCGGCTCGATCCGCCGCCGATCGGCCAGCGGGCCAACCTGATCCTGGCCAATCCTCCTTATGTCCGGCACCATCACCTGGGTCTGGTCGAGAAGCGCCGGCTCAAGGAACTGGTCCGGCAGCGGTCAGGGTTCGAGGTCAGCGGACTGGCCGGATTTTATCTTCATTTTCTGCTGTTAAGCGATGCCTGGCTCGAAACGGGGGGGCTGGCCGCCTGGCTGATCCCGAGCGAGTTCATGGATGTGAATTATGGAACGATCCTCAAGAAGTATCTGACCGACCGCGTCCGGCTCCATCAGATTCATCGGTTTCGACCGGACGACGCCCAGTTCGGCGACGCCCTGGTGACCTCGGCGGTCGTGATTTTCGAGAAGTCATCCCCCGACCCGACACGCCCGATTGTCCTGTCGTATGGGGGGTCGCTGGGCTCGCCCGAGCACGCGGAACGGCTGTCTCTTGACGACCTCCGCGCCGCCCGAAAGTGGACGAACTTTCCGAGACGGCCGAGCCTCGACGATCCGGGTCCCGCCTCGATCACGACCCTCGGCGACCTGTTCACGATCCGGCGCGGCCTCGTCACCGGGGCGAACGGATTCTTCATCAAACCGCGTTCCGAAGCGATTGAACTCGGCTGGCCGGAGCGGTATCTCCGACCGATCCTGCCCAGCCCGAGATACCTGAACAACCCGGTGATCGAAAGCGACCTCGACGGCAACCCCTCGCTCGAAAATCCCCTGGTTTTGCTCGACTGCGATCGTCCCGAAGCCGAGGTCCAACGCGATCATCCGGCGCTCTGGGCGTACCTTCAGGACGGCGCGGCGTGCGGTCTCGATGCTGGCTATCTGACCAGTCGGCGCGATCCCTGGTACTCGCAAGAACGGCGCGACGTTCCGCCGTTTGTCTGCACCTATATGGGCCGCCATCGAGCCGATCGACCGCCGTTCCGGTTCTTCTGGAATCGATCCCAGGCCGTCGCCGCAAATGTTTATTTGTTGCTCTATCTCCGAGGTCCGCTCAAGCGTGCGCTGGAGGCAAGGCCGGAGTTGCTGGAGACCGTGTTCCATCGGCTCCAGGAAATCCGGCCGGTCCATTTTCTCGACGAAGGACGCGTCTACGGCGGCGGACTTCACAAGATGGAACCAAAGGAACTGGCGGCCCTGCCCGCCGACGCGATTGTCGAGGCGCTGGGATCGGCGTGGACCGGCCCTCGTCAAAGTCTGCTCGCCGGTCTGGCGTGATGACTGAGTCGGCCAGGACGTCCTGTCTCGAACCGACTTCGGGATTGCCATTGACCGATCCGAGGCAAAATTCTACGTTGTCGGCCGAATCGTACCCGGACTTGAGCCGGATTTCCGGTCCGCTGGTTTATGGAGGAACCTTCGTGATCATTTCTTTGAATCGCGGTCGGACGGTCGCCTTGAGCCTGGTCGCCGTCGCGACCCTGGGTACCGTCGGAACCTACCCAGCTCAGACCTTCGGGCAACTGCGTACCGGTCGAGCGGCGACAACGCCCGCGCCGACGCAGACGTCGCCCCGACCGGGTGAAGGTCCCCGACTGGAAGAAGTTCGGGTCCCGACCAACACCAACGACCCGATCGCCATCATCAATGGCGAGGTCGTCACTCGTCAGCAGCTCGCCGATGAATGCGTCGCGCGGAAAGGCCAGGAGATCCTGGAAACCCTGATCGCCCGGCGACTGATCGAGCAGGCGATGCGTGGCAGCAAGCTCGAGATCACCGCCGCCGAGATCGATGCCGAAATCGATCGGGTTGCGATGGCCACCGCAGGGGTCGACCGCGAACAGTGGCTCCGAACCCTGGACAAGGAGCGAGGGATCAGCCCCGCGACCTATGCTCGCGACATCATCTATCCGGCGCTGGCGCTCAAAAAGCTGGCCGCCAAGCGGGTCCAGGTCACCGATCAGGACGTCAAGGACGCCTTCGAGGCCAACTATGGTCCGAAGGTCCGTTGCCGGATGATCATGGTCGAAGATATCCGCCGCGCCAACGAGATCTGGACCGAGCTTCAGCGTAACCCGGCCGGCTTTGAACGGCTCGCCAAGGCGCGTTCGACCGACACCGCTGGCCAGCACCTCGACGAGCTGCATCTCATTTACAACAAGGCCCG
>JAJYCH010000755.1 GCA_021778575.1 Planctomycetota bacterium | reverse complement strand
ATGACCGCACACGGGAGCGAGGAGGATGCCATCCTCGCGCTGAAAGCCGGGGCGACCAGCTATGTGCCCAAGAAGTCGCTCGGCCGCGACCTGCCCAAGACCCTCCGCGAGATCCTGTCGCTGTCGGCCGAGGATCGCAAGATCCGCAAACTCCTGTCGTTGCTCCGGTATCGTGAATCCAGGTTCACGCTTGAAAACGACCCGGCCCTGATCATGCCGCTGACCCAGATGCTCCAGGAAGACCTGTCGGGAATGCGTCTCTGTGACGCGACGGCCCGGATGAGAGTTGGCGTCGCGCTGCAAGAAGCGCTGACGAATGCACTCTACCACGGCAACCTTGAGGTCAGTTCCGACCTCCGGCAGGACGACGAACGCGTGTATTATGCGCAAGCCGCCAGCCGTCGCCTGATCGAGCCGTATCGAGGTCGACGGATCGACGTTCACGTCTGTCTCGATCACGAGTCGGCGCGCTACACCATCACCGATGAAGGACCCGGCTTTGACACCAGTTGTCTCGACAAGCCGGTCGACCCCGAGGATCTGATGCGGATCGGCGGACGAGGGATGCTCCTGATCCGGACGTTCATGGACGAGGTGACCTTCAACGAGGTCGGCAACCGGATCACGCTGGTCAAACGATTCTGTTCGTGACCCCGCGCGATCGCGGTGACGGACCTCAGTATCAGATCACGAAGTTCACCAGTTTTCCGGGAACGACGATCGTCTTGCGGATCGGCTTCCCTTCCAGGAGCGCGATGATCTTCTCATCCGCGCGGGCGAGTGATTCGATCTGCTCGCCGCTCGAATCGGCGGGCACCAGGATCTTGGTCCGGAGCCGACCGTTGATCTGCACGGGAACCTCGATCTCCGAGTCTTTCAGGAGCGCCGGGTCAAACGTCGGCCAGGCTTCGTAAGCCAGGGTCGAATCGTGCCCGAGGATCTCCCAGAGTTCCTCGGCCAGGTGCGGGGCCATCGGCGAGAGCAGGAGCGTGAACGTCTCCATCGCCGACTTCGGCCGGACCTCTTGCCCGGTAAACGCGTTGACGAACTCCATCAACCGACTGATGGCCGTGTTGAACCGCATCGCGTCGAGGTCATCGGTGACGGCGGCGACGGTCCTCGCCACGATCTTGGCCTGTTCGGGGCTGAGCGCGACATCCTTGACCTTTGGGTCGAGCTGGATCTCGTCGGCCTCGAATTCGACGATCATCCGCCAGGCCCGGCCCAGGAACCGATAAACGCCCTCGACACCCTTCATGCTCCAGGGCTTGACCGCTTCGAGCGGACCCATGAACATTTCGTAGAGTCGCAAGCTGTCAGCGCCGTAGTCCTGGACGACCTTGTCGGGGCTGATCACGTTCCCCCGGCTCTTGGACATCTTGTGAGCCCGGGCATCGATCCGGACCGAGGGGTTGGCTTCGAGGACGAAACCATCCCCCTTCTTGACGACCTGTTCCTCTTCGAGCTTGATCTTGTGGGGCCAGGCCGCAATCTCGTCCTTACCCGGTGGATGAATCCATCCCCCGGTTTCGTCCTGATAACCGGTGTACTCGACCTCGCCGAGGATCATCCCCTGGTTGACCAGCTTGTGGAACGGCTCGGGTGTGCTGACGTGCCCTCGGTCGAACATCACTTTATGCCAGAACCGGCTATAGAGCAGGTGCAGCACGGCATGCTCGGCCCCACCCACGTAGAGGTCGACCGGCATCCAGTATTTTTCGAGGTCCTTATCCCACGGAGCCTGGTCGTTCTTGGGGTCGATATAGCGGAGGAAATACCAGCACGAACCCGCCCACTGGGGCATCGTGTTGGTCTCGCGCCGGAGGGTCTCGGAATAGCGAATCCAGTCGGTCGCCTTGCCCAGCGGCGGCTCGGGCTGTCCGGACTTCGAGGGGCGGAAGTCATCGAGATCGGGCAAGAGCACGGGCAGCTCGGATTCACTCAGGGCGTGAACACGGTCTTGCTCGTCGATCACGACCGGGAACGGCTCGCCCCAGTACCGCTGGCGGCTGAACAACCAGTCGCGCAGCTTGGTCGTCACCGTCTTGCGGCCAAGCCCCTTGTCCGCCAGCCAGGCGATGATTTTCGACTTGGCCTCGACCGTCGGCAGCCCATCGAGAGAGACTTGATCGTTGCTCGAATTCACCGCCACGCCGTATTCGGCCGAGACGGTATCGAGTGGAGCGTTTGCTTCATCAACGGATGAAGCGACGACTCGTTTGATCGGCAACCCGAACGCCTGCGCAAACTCGTAATCGCGCTCGTCGTGCGCGGGAACGGCCATGATCGCGCCGGTTCCGTAGCCGGCCAGAACGTAGTCGGCAATCCAGACGGGAACCGGCTCGCCGTTGACCGGATTGACGGCGTGACCACCGGTGAAGACGCCGGTCTTGGCCTTGGTCGCGTCGGTCCGCTCGCGGTCGCTCCGGCTGGCCACCTTCTGACGATAGGCGTCGACCTCCGCCTTCTGATCGGCGGTCGTCAACGTCTCGACCAGGGGATGCTCGGGCGCGAGGACCATGTACGTCGCGCCAAAGAGCGTGTCGGGCCGGGTCGTGAAGACGCGGATGACGTCGGCTTCGGGAACTTCGGGGAAGCCGGATTTCGCTCGATTTTTTGTCCACTGATCGACGTCGGTCGCCACCGAAAAATCGACCTCGGCCCCTTCCGACCGGCCGATCCAGTTGCGCTGCATCTCGCGGATCGGCCGGGGCCAATCAACGAGTTCAAGGTCTTCGATCAAGCGATCCGAGTAGGCGGTGATCCGGAGCATCCACTGCTTCAAAGGCATCCGAACGACCGGGAACCCGCCGACCTCGCTGAGTCCATCAACGACCTCCTCATTGGCCAGGACCGTCCCCAGTTCGGGGCACCAGTTGACGGGAACCTCGGCGCGAAAAGCGAGGCGCTTCGAGTCGCGATAGGCGTGCGGGTCGATCGTCCCTTCGGGGATGGTCAGCTCGGCGATTGGCCGGCCTTTGCCTTTGCGGTTTCGTCCCTGGGGGTCGGTCCACTCGAAGTCGGGGTCGTACCA
>JAJYCH010000754.1 GCA_021778575.1 Planctomycetota bacterium | reverse complement strand
TTGGCGCGTTTGCCGTCATCATTGCCTTGAGCAGTCCCGGGCGGCCGGTCGAAACCATTGATGATCTCGCCGGTCTGGTGGAGTCGCATCCGGTGTTGGCGTTTGCCATGGCGATCTTTCTGTTCAGCCTGGCAGGAATTCCGCCACTGGCGGGCTTCTGGGGTAAGCTCAACATCTTTGTCGCGGCCTATGCCGCCTCATCGGGTGAGGACGCCTGGATCTATCAGTCTCTGGCAGTAATCGGGGTGATCAACGCGGCGATCGGCGCGGCGTATTATCTCAAGATCGTCGCGGCCATCTACTCTCGCGACCCGGTGGGCAAACCGCTGACCCCGCGAATCACCTGGCCAATCGCCACAGCGATCGGTGCCTGTTCCACCCTCACCTTGCTTTTTCTTTGCTGGGCGCAGCCGCTCTACACGGCGTCGCGAAGCTGTGCGGTGGCTCTTGCGGTTCATCCGGAACCCAAAGCTCTCGTTCCCATGATCGACCCGTCTGTTTCGGCCGAAGCGGAGGCGGAGGCCCGGGCCGAAGCGGTCCGTCGCGGTCTCCAGTGGACTCCGCGGAAGAGCACGCCTCGTCGCTGATCCCAATCCCGGGACAGATCGACCGGGCTCATTCGAATCGATAATGAGCCCGGTAGATCGGCCGACCTTCGATCCGATACTTGCGTTCGAAGTTGGTCAGATAATCATGCTCGTGCTCAGGCGCTGTCGGAACCGGCTCGGGTAGCGGCAGGAACCGTTCGTGAGTGGCCATCAGCGCCTGGATCACGTTGAAGTAGTCGCCGACATCGGTGACGACGCGCAGTTCGCCGCCCGGTTCGAGTGTCCGCTCAAGGTCGAGCACCAGCGGTTCGTTAAACACCCGGCGCTTTCGGTGGCGTGACTTCCACCAGGGGTCGGGAAAGTAAACGTGGGCCGCGCGAAGGCTCGCGGCGGGCACGTACTTCGCCATGAACAACAAGGCATCGCCCGGTAACATCCGGACGTTCGCCAGGCCGAGCTTCGCGATCCGCTCGGTCCCCCTTCGCGCGTACTTCCTGGCGAGTTCGATCCCGAAGAAATTATGGTTCGGTTGCGCACGCGCCGCATTGGCCAGAAAGAGCCCTTTACCCGAACCAATCTCGATCTCGACCGGGTGGTCGTTGCCGAAGATGTCCGGCCAGGCGATCGGCGGTTCAAGCGTGGAGAACTCGACCGTGTAAGGCGTGATATCAATCATCGAGGTCGTGAGCTTACTCGCTTTTGGGCAGGGGGACGCCGATGATTTTTCCGTGGTAAACCATGTTGGTGCCGACGAAGCCCTGCGTCTGGAAGATGGTCTGGCGGCGATGGACCCGGCTGGCCTTGGAGACAAGGACAAGCCGGTCTCCCGGACGGACCTGCCCGCGAAAGCGGACATCCTCCATCCCGCCGAAGCCGATGAAGCTTCCTTCGGCCAGGTTAATGATGTGGCAATAGTAACTGGCGAGCTGGGCGGCGGCCTCGCACATCAGGACACCGGGCATCAGCGGATAGCCGGGCATGTGGCCGCGAACCCAGAATTCCTCGGACTCGACGTCTTTGTAGCCGATCGCCAGGTGTTCGAGCGGGTCGAGGTAGACGATCGCCGTCAATTGCTCCATTTCGAACCGCTGGGGATTGCCCCGGCGAATCGCCTCCCGATCGGCAATGACACGTGAAGTGTCGATCGTCGCGGGATCGACCAAGGCGACAGGCGGCATTCCCAATCTTCCTTTCCCAACGGTCGAAAACCGGCAAGCCCAGTCCATGTCCAGGGCTGTCGGCAGGTTATCGTGGATTCGATCCCCAACGGTGTCGCGAACCGGGGGATCTCGGCTGGCCGGAGCGAATATTATCTCGCTATCATGCCTTGCCAGACCTTTGTCGGCAAGGGGGATCACCTCCGAAGTGCTTCGAGGCTCCATCATTGAAGGCGATCAACCCGAAGATCCGACGCTCGCTCGGCACCATGATCGTCCATGGATTTCCGAAGCTCGACCTCGCCATCGACCTCGAAATCGCTCGACGGATCGGCGCGGAAGTTCTCGAAATTCTACCGTACTGGCCGGTTTTCCCTGATCCCGAATCGCTCCGGGTCGAGGTCGAGGACGCCGGATTTCGAATTCACAGCGCCCATGGTTCCTGGGGCGGCCACTCGATCCGGGCCGGCCGGGTCGATCTCGCCAGTCCCAATTCAGAAATCGGGACCAGCAGTCTCGATGATTTGAAGCTCTGCGCCGACTGGCTCGGCCGGGCCGGTGGGTCGTGCCTGGTCATTCATCCCGGCGGATTGTCCGATCGGGCCGACCAGGAAATCCGTCGCGACGCCTTGTTCCGTGGACTCGCGCTGCTCGCCGACCATGTTCAGGGGACCGGGGTCACGGTTTGCGTCGAGAACATGCCGACGGGCGTTTTTCCGGGAAGTCGGATGGCCGAGATCGCCGCGATCGTCACGGACCTCAATCGCCCGGAGATCGGACTCGCGCTTGATACCGGTCATGCGAACATCACGTCAACCGCTGCCAATGAGACTCTGAGCGCGGGATCTCATCTGAGGACAACCCACGTCCACGATAACGATGGGCGGCAAGATCGGCATCTGCCACCCGGTCGAGGAACGATCGACTGGGGGAACTGGATCGAAGCCCTCGATGCGATCGATTATCGTGGTCCGATCGTGCTGGAATGCATCAAGTTTCTCCGTGATCAGCCCGATTGCATGACTCCCGATTTTCTCTGCCTGTTGCGCCTGATGACGGGGTTGGATCGATGATCCGGGTTCGAGTCGAGTCGAGCGGCCCGACGGGCTGATTCCCGCCTTGAAGGGGGTCCGATGACACCATTGTGATTGTCGGACCGTCGCCAAGGAGGGCGTGCTGATGGACCTCAACCTGAATCGTCGAGAAGCTCTGAGTGCCCTCGGGGTTCTCGGAACCGCCGTCTCGATGGCTGCTCGGCCCGCCTCGGCGGTCGACCTTCCTCAGGCCTTGCCGTCGAGTGGTCCAAATCGCGGAGTTCGTGGCCGGATGACC
>JAJYCH010000753.1 GCA_021778575.1 Planctomycetota bacterium | reverse complement strand
ATTCCCCCTGATAATTACAGCGCGAGACCCAGTCGAGCCACCACTTCTCGGTGTCGAGCAGAGCGGCTTCGGGGTCCACCCGATCCGGTTCGGGACCGTAGGACGACGTATAGGTCAGGACGAACGGAACACGGTCTCCCTCGCTCACCTCGAAGTCGGCGACCGTCGTGAAGTCGCGGCCGCGCAGCTCGACCCCGGCGATCAGTCGCACGTTATCCGGCCCGGCGATCGCGCTGATCCCGCCATCGACCCGCTGGACCCACGGCACGATGGAACCGTAATCGAACCGAATCGCCAGATCCATCTGCAGCTTGACATGTCCCGAGACGCCTTCCACGATCCGGACGATGTCGGGCGCGAACCCCCGAGGCGGCATGAAGTCGATCAGCCGAACCACTCCCTCGGGAGTCTCGAATTCCGTCTCCAGGATCAAGGTCGAATCGCGATAACGACGCCGGATCGCCGTGATCTCGGCCTGGGGAGCGATCTTCCAGCGACCGTTATCCGCTCCGCCCAGTAATGCCGCGAAGCAAGCCGACGAGTCGAATCGAGGCAGGCAGAGCCAGTCGATTGATCCGTCCCTGGCCACCAGGGCCGAGGTCATACAGTCACCAATCAGCGCGTAATCTTCAATCTTCAACGACATGAGCCAGCAGACTCCCCAGCGCGGCGGGCGGCCTGTCACGAATTCCAATGATCCGTCTCCGGGCCCCGAGCGCCCGGTGTCGATCTCGTCAACTCACTCCCAGAATGACCCGTCGGTGATCGATGTCTCGGGAACTGACCCGACCGACATCTGGACTCCAAATCATCGCGACCCTCTGATTGCCGATCAGTCCCTCACCTGCTAATCTCGGGCCGAGCAGGCGTTAACCGGAACTCTTTCGCGGGGATCGCTCGATGATCGTTTCCCCACCGATTTCCGAACGTTCCAGCCGTTGCGGCTATCTTCATGACCGCGATTGGCGGCTCGAATACCGGATCGCGTTTGAACTCTCGGCCGAGGAATACGCCGGGTGGATGCTCCGGGGCTGGCGCCACTTCGGCCGGACCCTGTTCCGGCCGCGCTGTCTGGGGTGCGACGCTTGCCGACCGATCCGGATCGACGTCGATCGGTTCCGACCCGACCGATCGCAGCGACGAGCCCGAAAAGCGAACGAATCCGAGCTTCGGCTCGAAATCGCCGAACCGGTCGCCGGTCCGGAGCAGCTCGCCCTGTATCATCGCTATCACGCCCATCAAGAACAGATCCGCCAGTGGCCTGATCGTCAGGACGAGAGCGCCGAGGACTATCACGAATCGTTCGTCGACAACCCATTTCCGACCGAGGAATGGCGCTACTACCTGGGGAAAAACCTGGTGGGGCTCGGCTACGTCGACCCACTCTCGATCGGTCCCTCGGCGATCACGTTCCTGCACGATCCCGATCACCGCGACCGATCGCTGGGAACCTGGAACGTCCTGGCCTTGATCGACCAGGCGCGAGCCCTGGGCCAACCCCACGTCTATCTTGGATACTACGTGGCCGATTGCCCTTCAATGGCCTACAAGGCTCGGTTTCGACCCAACCAGATCCTGGCGCGAGATGGCCAGTGGCGCGACTTCCAGTCCTGACCGGCGTTTAGCAATGACGGCGGAGCTGGTTATTATTCCTGGCGATCCGAGCCGGTCGATTCGGATCTTGGAGCGGCGAAGGTCTGATCGGCGGCGGCGATGGTCTGTTATCTTGCCGATCGCCAGGCCCTCGACGTGATCGTTGATCGGGTACGGCAATGGTGCGAAAAGCTTGACGAGTTGTTGCCGGTCAGCGGCTGACTGATGACTCACCGGCTTCGATCTCGCGAGCTCCCGAGTCAAGGGTCTTTGCCGCCAGCCCTCGGTTCGCGTAACTTGGTATTCCGCCAGGGGAGATCCGGACGCCGACCGTAGCCGATCAGTCAACAAAGGAGCCCGGATGGGACGTCGCACGTCCAGCCCGTTCGCGAAGAAGCCGATCGAGACGCTGCTCAAAGAGATGTCGGGCGGAGAGCGACTCCACCGGGTTCTCGGTCCGGTCGCCCTGACGGCCCTGGGAGTGGGAGCGACGATCGGCACGGGGATCTTCGTCCTCACCGGCGAGGCGGCCCGGAACTCCGCCGGCCCTTCGCTGGTTCTCTCGTTTGCCCTCGCGGGGGTCGCCTGCCTGCTCGCGGCACTTTGCTACTCCGAACTGGCAAGCATGGTCCCGGTCGCCGGTAGCGCCTATACCTATGCCTATGCCACGCTTGGCGAGCTTGTCGCCTGGATCATCGGCTGGGACCTGGTCCTGGAATACGCCATTGGCTCGTCGGCGGTTGCGGTCGGCTGGTCCAAGTACCTCGATGCTCTGTTCCGGAACCAGTTCCATCTGGCCATCGACCCGCGCTGGGTCAACGCGCCTTGGAAATTCGTGGTCGAGACCCACTCGTTCACCTGGAACAAGGTGGATATCGTCCTGGGTGACGGCACGGTCACGCAGCTTCAAGCCTTCGGCAACCTTCCTGCGCTGCTGATCGTCCTGGCAATCACGGCTGTCCTGGTGATCGGCATCAAGGAAAGCGCGATCTTCAACGCCACGATGGTGATTCTCAACCTCTCGGTGATCCTGCTCGTCATCGCCCTTGGCATCACTTTTGTCGAGCCGAAGAACTGGACCCCGTTTCTCCACAAGGACCACGGCTGGAGAGGCATCCCGCTGGGGGCGGCGACGATTTTCTTTGCCTACATTGGGTTCGATTCGATCTCGACCCATGCCGAGGAAGCGAAGAACCCCAGTCGCGACCTGGCCATCGGCATCCTCGGTTCGCTCGTGATCTGCTCGGTCCTCTATATAGCCGTGGCCGGAATCTTGACCGGGATGGTCCCTTACGAACAGATCGACACCAACGCGCCGATCGCCTCGGCATTTCAGCGCCACGGGACAACCTGGGCGTCGGGCCTGATCACGGCGGCGATCCTCGCCGGGATCACCAGTTCGCTCCTCGTCGGAACCCTGAGCCAGCCAAGAATCCTGATGGCGA
>JAJYCH010000752.1 GCA_021778575.1 Planctomycetota bacterium | reverse complement strand
GTTTACGGCGCCGTGGTCCGGGCCGACCAGCGGCGCGTCGAGGTCGTCGGTCTGATCAAGGGCTTCAGCAGCCTGTTCAACCCCCGCTGCCCGCACGTCCATCTGAACCCGTTGTTCCAGTCCATCCCCGAACTCGACGCCACGCTTGGCGGGACGTTGCTGGGCGCCTCGCGCGATTACGTCGATGGCGATGACCTGGAGACAATCGCCCGGGTCGCCGGCCGGCTCAAGCGACTTCAGGTCGACGGCCTGGTCTGTGTCGGAGGCGACGGAACGCTCAACGGGATGCAACCGCTGAGTAACTTCCTTCCCACGGTCCTGGCTCCCAAAACCATCGACAACGACCTCGGGCTGAACTACCCCGACGAACCCAACGAGTGGTACCGCGAACCCAACGAGAGTTCGCGAGGCTACCGCTACCGGAAGCGGCCCAACCGGGAATTCGGCCTCGACGAGATGGTCAATTATGTCACGCCGGGCTATGCCACGGCGGTCTATGTCTCGTCCATGAGCGTTCAGCGAATCCGGACCACCGCCGAGAGCCATCGCCGGATCGCGATCATCGAAGTCATGGGCCGCGATTGCGGGATGATCGCCCTGGGGACGGCCTATGGCCAGCCCGACATCATTCTCGTTCCCGAGTCGCCCGTCGATCCCGTTCCGCTGGTCGAGCGAGTCACCGCGATCCTTGACGTTCAAAAGCATGCGGTGATCTGCGTCTCCGAAGGGATCGTGGACCAGGAAGGGCATATTCTCGGCTCGAAGACGGCCACCCACGACCCGGCCGGAAACGTGCAGTACACCGGAGCGGCCGAAGCGGTCAAACGGCTGCTGGCCGAACAGATTGGCGACGCTTACTTCGCCCGTCAGCGTCGCAACGAGAGTGCCGACGCCGCCATCTTCGTCCGGAAAATCGGCCACACCCAGCGCGGTGGGCGACCGATCAAGTTCGATCGCTTCTATGCCTCGGAACTGGGCGGGAAGGCCGTCGAACTGCTGCTCGAAGGTTACCATAACTGCGTGGCTACCCTGCAGAGCCGGGGCAACGGGTTTTTTCTCGACAGCATGGACGCCAACAAGATCCGCGATCGCTGGGGGATCATCCATGCCCGGCCACTTCCGCTGGCGTTCTATGACGCCAAACGATTTCAACCCTCGGCGCAGGGGATCGCTTACTTTCGCTCGATGTTCGCCAACGCGCTGGGGGCCGAGGATGTCGAGTGCATCCGCTCGATCTTCGACCCGGGAAATCTGACCCATCCGTATGATTCGGTCAATGTCCACGTCAATAAGCGAATCCGCCGTTTGCCGCCCGAGACCTGAGCCGGGGTGCCATGTGATTGGCACCAGAGATGCTGACAAAAAGGGGCCGGCGACGGCCCCTTGCCTCGACGCCCCGGCTCGTCTATAGCGATTGGGGATCTCTCGACCGCCAGGCCGTTTCGAGACGCTTGACAAGGTCGCTAGGTTTCATCGGGCTCGGATTTCGTTTGATCCGGCTCGCGGAGAATGACTCCACCGGCGCCAGGAAGATCGCTCCGGCCCCAGTCCGTTCGGATCGGACGCAATGACCGAGAGGTGATTTTTGCCATCCGAGGACGCGCCTTCCCTCCGAACCCGACGGCTCCGGATCATCGAGTCGGGGGAATCGGCCAGCGAGCCGCCGAATGCGTTCGCCCTGGCCGTCCGAGCGGGCCTTCGGTCCGATCCCAAGACGTTGCCATGTCGTTACTTTTATGACGAACAAGGTTCGCGACTGTTCGAACAAATCTGCGATCTTCCCGAGTATTATCTGACCAGGACCGAAGATTCGATCCTGCTCGATCATGCCCACACGATGGTCGCCGGCTGGATCGACGCTCCGGTGATGGTGGAACTGGGAAGTGGCAGTTCGTCGAAGACCCGGCGCTTGATTCTCGCCGCGCTTCAGACCTATCGCTCGTTGCAGTACGTTCCCATCGACGTCTCGAAGACGATCCTTGAAGAGTCGGCCGAGGCACTCGTCGAGGAATTTCCGAGACTCCAGGTTACCGGCTTCGCGGCCAATTATCGCGATGCCCTGGCGGGTGTGGTTGAGCGGTTCGATCGCCCCAAGCTCTTTGTCTTCCTAGGCTCCAGCCTGGGTAATTACGAACCCGATCAGGCGGTTGATCTGCTCTCTCTGATCGCCCGGAGCATGGACCCGTCGGATCGTCTCTTGCTCGGGACCGACCTCGACAAGGACCCGAAAATCCTTGAAGCGGCCTACGATGACGCGCAAGGCGTGACCGCCCGGTTCAATCTCAATCTTCTCGAGCGGATCAACCGCGAGCTCGGCGGGAATTTTGCCGTCGAACGCTTCGAGCATCAGGCCCGTTACCGCAACGATCTTCACCGGGTCGAGATGCACCTGGTCAGCCGGGAAGATCAGGAGGTCGTGATTCCGGGCGCCGGCTTGACGGTCAAATTCTCGGAGGGTGAATCCATTCACTCCGAGAATTCTCATAAGTACAACCCGGCAATACTCGACGAACTGGGCAACCGCTCGGGATTCATCGAGGAAGATGCCTGGACCGATGCCGACCATCGCTTCCGGGTTCAGCGCTGGCGGTCTCGATCAGGTCAGAGCAGCCATTCTCGGACCGAAGTTTGAGCGCAGCGCGGTTGTCGACGGTTTCCGGACCGCGCGGAACCCGTAGTAAACCATCACGCCCAGCTCCAGCAGGATCACGATCGGCAGAGGTGGGTGGAGGATGGCGAAGGCAGTCAGGGCCGCGACCGTGAATCCCAACATCTTGAGAAGGGAACGGCGGTCGATGACCTGACCGCCGACTTCCGTGGCCCGCTGAATCAGGGCTCCGAGCCCCGGCACGTTCTCCAGCCGGAGACAGAATTCGGGCGAGGATTTGACCAGGTAATGGCCGGTCAGCAGGAGGAAGGGCAGGGCGGGAATTCCGGGAAGGATCACTCCCGCCGTCGCCATCGCGAAGGAACCACCGGCCAAGGCCAGGTGGATCATTCGCTTCGAGTCCGACCCGGAAGGAACCGTCAGCGCCATGGAA
>JAJYCH010000034.1 GCA_021778575.1 Planctomycetota bacterium | reverse complement strand
GAGAATGGATACTCGGGCATCCCTCGCCAGGGAAGTGGGCCGATCGAATCACTTCCGGCAGTGAACGGGTCGGCATCCTTGCAGTAGCCGATGGACCGCAGCACGTAGCTACGGGTCCAGCCCTCGGGAAGCTCGGGGAGGCTTTTCGCTTCGAATTCGAGACGGGCCTCGTCTCCCGGTCCGACCGTGCAGACCTGATCGTCGTCGACCGTCAGGAGTTTCACGACGTCGCCATGCCGGGTCAACAGGCCATCCATCCGGGCGAGGGGCGCGGGGTCGACATATTCATATTCATAGAGCAGAGGGAGCCGGCCGTCGGGCGAGACCTCGCGGAGGTAGCCTCGATCGCGAAGTTCGGCCCGGGCCACCGGCAATGGGGTGATCCGAACCTTTGCGGTCTCCTCGGCCAGGGCCACGAAGGCCTGGTCCCAGTAGCATTCCATGTTGCTGGTCAACCGCAGAACGCACTTCTCGCCACCGAGCTTGCCGGACAGGTCGAGAGTCATCATCCTCGGCAATCCAGCGGGATAGCCTGGGCACGGGTTGAGGATCATCCAGCTTCCGTCGGGCTTTTGCCGTTCGAGAACCGGCGGGCGAAGGGCGACACCGGCGGTCGCCGCCGCGTAGTTCGTCTGCGAATAGGGATACTCGACCCACCCGGCCAGGCAGAGGACCAGTTTCCGGTCGGGACCGAACGCCGACAGACGGTCGCCAAAGTCGAGAATCAGCGAGTGGTTCTCGGTATAGCCGGTCCAGTCACGCAGCAAGGCAAACTGGTCGACCGTCTTTCGATCCCAGGCGCGAATCTCGCTGGTGACGTCACGCCCGGTGTGGTCGGTCGCTCGGACCGGTTCGATCGTCCGCGACCAGGCGAGGATCTCGCCAGTCGGTCGAGGTCCTTCGGGGGCGAACCGTTCGTCGGGCGTCGCGCTGATGCCGGGCGGACGGTCGATGACGTCGAGCGTCAGCTTGTCGAGATAGGCGACTTCGTCCATCGGCTCGACGATGCTCAGCCGATAGACGCCATCGACCGGCTGGAGTTGCTCGGGGCTGATCCCGACGGATTCGTCACGATCGGGCTGGCCGTAGACTCCGGGCTTGACCAGGTATCCCATCCCGCCACCACCGAGGAAGTCGCCCAGACACTCGAACCGTCGACCGTTCCACGTGAAAAGCACCGGGCAGCTTCCGGTTTTCCGGCTGACCTCAACGAGCTTGAGCGTCTTGTCGGCCGTCACGTTCAGCTCGCACTGGATGACGCCATCGGGCCAGCGGACCCGGAGGAGCGGGGCCAGGCTCTGTGCGCCCATGCCCAGGACGACCGGCGTGACCGACTGTCCGGTTCCGGCCTCGACCGTCGTGTGATCGAAAGGAACGTTTAGCCCCTGCCCTTCCAGCGAGAGCCGGGCTCCGAGCCCTTCCGAGTTCGTCCGCGTTCGTTCGTGGGGGATATGCCACTGGCCCGCCAGATCAACCGCCAGCCAGTGCATCCCGTTGCCCAGGTTCCGGCTGAGCCGGGGCGCCAGATCGTCACGAAGGATCAGGAGGTCGGGCAAGGGATCACCCACCAGGTCGGCGACCGCGAAGCCCGAGAGCGAGGGGTCGATTGGACCGTCGGGCTTGATCGGTAGGGTCTTGGTCTCGAACCGAGCACCACCATTTCGCGACCAGGCGAGCATGGTCGCCGCCGGATCATCGGGAAGCCCGACCAGATCGCTCCAGGTATCGAGATCGAGGTCGACCGCCTGCGCGGATCTCCAGTTCCGGGCGTTCATCGGGATTGATTCAAAGCGGAAATGCCAACCCTTCTCGTCCCGGGTCGTGGCATTCCGCCAGGCCGAGGCCCGGCCGGCGGGTCCGACGACGATCAGGTCGGATCGACCGTCCTTGTCGGAGTCCGTGACGAGCATCCCCACGATCGCGGTGGCGGGGCGGATCTCGTTGAGAACCTCGGAATGGAACTGCCCCACGCGGTCGTTGACGATGGCGATGGGCGAGGCCGCATCACTTCCGACGACCAGATCGATGTCGCGATCGTCGTCGATATCGAGAGCCGCGACCGAGGTATGCAGCGCCGTTCCCGCCGAGAGATGCTCGGCTCCAGGAAAGGCACGCGTGAAAGCGATCGAGAGCCCTTCGGTCGCGCCGAAGTCGGCGGTGGAGACCGCCAGAGGGGCCCAGTTCGAGTTGATCTTGCCGGGAACCGGGGCCGCCTGGCCATCGTTCCGGTAAGCAAGATTGGCGATTCCCGAGGCTGGAGGGCTCAGGCTGAAACACGCGCCGGCAGCCGACAAAGGGGCGTGGTTGACGACATAGAGGTCGAGATCGCCGTCCTGATCGAGGTCGAGCCAGCGGGCCGTCAGAGTCACCGCCGGGGGAGCATCCGCCAGTCCCGCCGATTTGGTCAGATCGACGAATTTTCCACCCAGGTTGCGATAGAGCCGATTGTCGCCAACGCCGGTCAGGAACAGATCGACGCGTTTGTCGGCGTCGAAATCACCGGCGGCCACACCCAGCCCCGCCCGGTCCTCGGGGAGCCCGGCCGAGGCCGTGGCGTCCTCGAACTTGTAGTCGCCCCGATTGATCAAGAGAACGTCATGCAGGCCCTTGGGACCAACCACGGCGGCCGTCAAGTACAGATCGAGCCGGCCGTCGCCGTTGGCGTCGAACGTGGCAACCCCTTGACCAAACCGCGCTCGGGCCCGACCAAAAATCACATTGGGGCCGGTGAAATCGGCTGGTCCGGCCCAGTGAGTCGCCGAGGCCAGGATGACCTGGATCTCGCGCAACGGCTCAAATTGCGGCGAAGGGACCGTCTCGGCTGCGTTCTTTTCCTGTCCGAAGGGGTTGAGAATCTTGGCGTAGCGTCCCATCTCGCCGTAGACGAGTTTGGCCAGGTCTCCGGAACCGGCGAAGTTCTTCTCCGGGTCCATGGCCATGAACTGCGTGTAAAGCTTGGTTTGCTGGGCCTTGTCGCCGGCATAGCCCTGGACCTGCGAGAGCTTGTACATCGCCGTGGTCAGGCCGGGATTCAGTTCGAGGGCTTTCCGATAATAGGAGATCAATTCGGGAAGCAGCTTCGATTTGGGACCGATGACCCCCACCGAGGCGTCGGGATCGGTCAAGGTCACTCCGCGTTCGAGCCAGGCGTTGGCGTCGAACGGATCGATTTCGGTGACGGCCCGGAAGTCGGCGTTGGCTTCGAGGAATGATCCGCCATTCATCAGGATAATCCCCCGCGAATAGAGCGCGTGAGGATTTCTTGGTTGACGGGCAATGACCTCGGTCAGAAGCTGGTGGGCGACCTCGAAATTCTTCTTCGCCTCGACCGGTACGACTCCTTGACCGGTTTCCTTCGCTCGGGCCTCGGCTTCGCCGCCTTGATTGAGCAGGGCGATGGCCAGATTGATCGCGCCGGGAACCCAGCCGGGAGCTTTCTGGTGGACCTCACCGAAGGCGTGCGCCGCGATTTCATATTCGTAGCGCTCCATCGCTCCCAGGCCGCGATAATGAGCGTCGATGACGGTGCTGAGCTGGTCGGGCGGGATCTCGTCGCGGGTCGCCCAATCAACCTTCGGCGGCGGTCGGTCGATCAGCTTGAGCGCCACCAGGCCGATCGACAACCCCACGATGAGACTGATCACCGGCACGACGATTCGGAGGAAATTGCCTCGGGTCCTCGGAGCGATCGGTGGGACGCCGGAAACGGGGTCTTGCGGTCGCTTCGGATCAGACGGAGTCATGTGCCATTCTCGCGATGACCGGGCGGGCCAGGGTGGGAGAAGGAGGCGAACTTACCGCGATTCGCCTCGGTTCGCAAATGGTCGAGGAAAGCATGGCCCCGGCGTCGGGATCGTTCGGCTCGAAGGCTGGCCAGGTCGATCGGTCCCACCACGATTTTTTCACCCGGACCAGGGTCGGCCTGGGCCAGAATCCGGCCGTCAAAATCGACGACCATGCTTCCGCCCGGCCATGAGAACGGCGGGTAATTCGTGGCCGACGCTCCCTGGTTCGCCGCCACGACGTAGGCGAAGTTCTCGACCGCCCGAGCCCGATTGAACAGGGTCCACCAGTCCATCGGCGGCGAGGCCCCCCACGGGTCCATGTAAGCCGAGACCCGAATCAGAACCTCCGCGCCGGCGACAGCCAGAGCCCGGATCGCTTCGGGAAACAGCCAGTCGTAACAGATCGCCGCCCCGAGGCGGCCAATCTCGGTCTCGACGACCGGGAACAGCGGTTCGTCGTAGCCCGGAAGGTCATGAGGGCTGGCGTGAACCTCCCAGGGGAGCCAGGGGTTCACCTTCCGGTACTTCGCCAGCAATCCGTCCGGTCCGATCAGGCAGGTGGTGTTGAAGACCACGCCCGCCCATTTCGGGTCGACTTCGAGAAAAGTCCCGGTCTGGATGTAGATCCCCTGCTCTTTCGCCTTGGCCTGGTAGCGATCGGTCTGGTCGTTGGGGATCGGAACCGCCAGTCGGTCGCGAAGCTCGGCGACGGTCGGATAAATCGGCGGCGTGTGGGCGAATTCCGGAAAGACGATGAGCTTGATATCGAAGAAGGGCTCGTAACCGATCACGGCCCGATCGATCATTCCCAGGAGCGTGGTGACTCGCTCATCAAGTCCCGATCGATCGGGCAAACAGGGCAAATCGGTCTGGCAAGCGGCGGCGTAGTAGCGAAGAATCTCGGGCATGGTTCGTGATGACTCGGATTCGATCAATTCACGGCGGCGGGAAGCTTGGTTTTCGAGGCGTCCATGAACGCCGCGAGCGCCTCGTCAGGCTTTCGATCGGTCAGTCGCTGAAAGACGTCGGCGGCTTGCTTGCTGCGCCCGGAGAGATAATACTCCGCCCCGAGAACGAACCAGGCGTCACGATCCGTCGGGTTGGCCTGGAGGTGCGATTCGAGCCGGGCCAGTTGCCGCGCGAAGTTTGCCGGCTCGCCAAAGATCGCCTGGATATCGGGAGCATTGAGAAGCCAGCCACCATCACCGGCGATGGTCACGGCGTCGCGCAAATGATCGGCCGCCGCCACGTAATCGCCCCGGGAAAGCGAGACCTGAGCCATATGGACGTGTGGGTTCGGAATGGTGGGATCGGTCCGGGCCGCGAGCTGGTATTTCTCCTCGGCCCGCTTGATGTTCCCCGCCTTGAACGAGCGATCGCCGATCTCGACCAGTTCCTTCGCTCGGACCGTGTTGCGAGCCCGAGGCGCAGGGTTCGGATTGGCGGCTTGCATGGGAGGCATGGGAAGCATCAAACCGCCACGACCCCCTCCACCACCACCAAATCCACTACCACCAAATCCACCACCGGCGATCGGAGTGGGCACGAAGACCGGCCAGATGACCGGAATCGCGGTCGCGTAGTTATACACCAGGGGCGAGGCGAAGCCGTAACCATAGTTCTGGGTATAGCCGTAACCATATCCGAGACCAAAACCATAACCACCCCCAAAGCCATAGGGTGATCCGTAACCGCCGTAACCACCGTAATGATTCGAGAACCCGCTGGCCAGGAAGCCGCCGGGAACTCCGTGGTTCATGCCACCGTGGCCATTCGGAGAAAACCCGCTGGCCGCGAAACCGGCCGACGAGCCATGGATTGAGCCGCCGGAGTGACCATAGCCGCCGTGGAGCGCCAGAACCACTGTGGGCAGAGCAAGAATGGGCTGGGCCTGGACCAGTGAGGTCAGACCAAAAACCAGGACGAGCCAGTAAGGCCGAACGACTGGAGACATGCGACCCGACCTCCTTCCTTACGAATCGATCGGGTTCCGATTCTTGATTATCTCCATTTCCCTCACGCTTGGCAATCCGGTTGCCGACCACTTTCCCGAATCCGCGGCCGGACCGCTGGTTGACTTCCGGGTCTGATGGGAGTAGCTTCGAAATCGGTTACCTTCCGGTTCCAGAAGATCTCTGAGTTGGCGAAAAAGCATGAGTGAGCCGAGCCAACGCGAAGCCCCATCGATCTTCGAGCTCTGCCAGGATGTGCTGGGTTACACCTTCCGGAACCCGGCGTACCTGCGCTCCGCGCTGACTCACGCCTCGGGGGCCGACCACCGGCTGGCCTCGAACGAACGGCTCGAATTTCTCGGCGACGCGATCCTGGGAGCAATTGTTTGCGAGTTGCTTTTTCTCAAGTTTCCTGAGTATCTCGAAGGCGAATTGACCCGGATCAAGTCCGTGGTCGTCTCGCGACGGACCTGCGCCAAGATCTCGGAACGGCTCGGTTTCGAGGAGTTCTTGATTTTCGGCAAGGGAATGGGCTCGCAGGAGAGCACGCCGTCGTCCGTCCTGGCCGACGTGTTCGAGAGCCTGGTCGGCGCCATTTTCCTGGATGGCGGGATGGAAGCGGCCCGCCGGTTCATCGTAGAGCACATCGAGGCCGAGATCGACGAGACCGTCGAAGGTTCGATGGGGACGAACCACAAGAGCAACCTCCAGCAGATCGCGCAGCGGCAGTTCGGCGAGACCCCGACTTATTTGCTCCTCGACGAAAAAGGGCCCGATCACTCCAAGTGCTTCAAGATGGCCGCTTCGATCGGCAAGCAGCATTATCCGCCCGCCTGGGGCCGCAACAAGAAGGACGCCGAGCAACGCGCGGCGCTCAACGCGCTGAGCCAGTTGACCGGCGAACCGATTCCGTTCGAGGCGGAATAAGTCGGACTGCGAGGTTGCCTCCCCTGCCCCGCCTCGCAAATCCAGTCTCTTGCGACGGGTGCGCCGGGTTCCCTAGAATGGCCCACCATTCGGGTTCGCTTCGAGAGTCGAATCGGGCTAGTACTCCTCCGCTGGTCGGCGGAGTACGGCGATCGAGAGGCAGTCGTGAATGGTTCGTTGGTAGCCGACCTGGGAATCGGGACAAATACCTGGGTGTTCGGGACCCTCCTGCTCTGCGTCACCTTGTTCTTCAAGTTCGGCCGGTTCTGGAGTATCCGCAACCTCGACCTCGTGCTGATCTTCGTTCTGGCTCCCGGCATGATGATCCTGGTCGGTCATCGGAGCGACCCCCCCTGGTGGGCGTTCTTCTGGCTCTTTCTGGGTTCGTTTCTCTGGCTGGTCCGCTGCCTGCTCGACCTGGGACTGACGCGCCGGCCCTTGCTCGAACCAAATCTGAACGCCTCGGGACTGGCTTGCCTGGCGGTCGGAGTGATCGGTCTGTTCATTGCCGAGACCGTCAGCCTACCCGTCGAGGAAGGCACCAAGCGCAACCCGGCCGACTCGAAGCCCGATAAGTGGGCCGAAAAACCGCCGGGGGAATCGCTCGTCGAGGAAGCGATGAAGAACTCACCGCTGGGCTCCTCGATCCGGACCAGCGAGACGCCTCGGGTGATCCTCAAGCGAGTGCTCGCCTGCCTGGCGCAGATCGGTCTGGTTCTGGGATTGATCGGAGTGGGTTGGAAGCATTTCGACCGCCCCATTTCCGGCCTGTCGGCGGCGACTTGTTACCTGCTCTTGCCGTATTCGCGGTTCGCGCTCGTCGATACCGGGCAATTGATCCCGGCGGCGCTGGTGGTCGCGGCGCTCTTTTTCTATACCCGGCCGATCGTCGCCGGAGTGCTGATCGGGCTGGCGTCGGGCTGGATGCCCGCCTGTCTGGGCTTGATTCCGCTCTGGGCCGGTTTCTACCGGAAACGAGGCTTCTGGCGATTCGTGGCGTGTGGCGTCGCCGTCGCCTCGGTCTGCGGGTTGCTGGGGCTGCTGGTTCCCGGACTCGACGCCTGGGCTCGGGCACTCGGAGCCCGGAGCCTCGCCGAGGCGGGACTCTTACCCGGAGTCGAGGCCCCTGCCCTGGGTAGTTTCTGGTCGGGAATCGAGCCCAGTTATCGCCTGCCGGTCTTGATTGTCTACCTGGCCCTGGTGATTGCCGTGACACTCTTGCCCACGGAAAAGAATCTCGGCGAGCTGATTGGACTGTCGGCCGCCTTGCTCGTCGCCAGCCAGTTCTGGTACCTCGACGCGGGTGGAACGCTGGTGGTGCTCTATCTGCCGCTGGTGATCCTGTTGATGTTCCGACCCAACCTCGCGATGAAACGAGCCTTTCCTCGGGTCCCTCGCGGTTCGGTCGCCGATTTTTGATCTCCCATCGCTCCATCGGACCGAGAACCAGCCATGAACTTGACTTACGACGCGATCGCCCGGCGGATCGACCATTCGTTGCTCGCTCCCACGATGACCACGGCCGAACTCGAAGACGGCTGCCGCCTCGCGGCCGATTACGGAGTGGCCAGCGTCTGCATCAAGCCGTTCGCCGTGAGCCTGGCGGCGAAGCTTCTGGCGGGAACGGTGGTTAACGTCGGCACGACGATCGGCTTCCCCCACGGTGGACATGCTTCGAGCCTGAAGGTTCTCGAATCCCGTCAGGCCATCGCCGACGGCGCGACGGAACTCGACATGGTCGTCAACATCGGCCAGGTGATCGGCGGCGAATGGGCGGCGGTGAGCGATGACATCGCCGGAGTCGTCGCGGTCGCCCATGCTCACTCGGCGATCGTGAAGGTGATCTTCGAGAATTGCTATCTCAACGACGAGCAGAAAGCTCGCCTCTGCGCCATCTGCGCCGCGGTGAAGGCCGACTACGTGAAGACCTCGACCGGCTACGGCACGGGCGGAGCCACCCGCGAGGATATCCTGCTGATGCTCCGCGAGTCCCCTTCCCCGGTGAAGGTCAAGGCCGCCGGTGGGATGCGTGACCTCGACTCGGCCCTCGCCTTCGCCGAACTCGGTTGCGAACGACTGGGTCTGAGCAAGACGGCGGACATCCTCGACGCCCTGCTCGACCGGCTCGGCGAGCCGAAGCGGACCCGATCGCCGGTCGTTTCACGTGGAACGACAGCGCCGGTTAATAGTTCGTACTGAGGCCCGAATATCGGGGGAAGGAATTTGAATCCACTCCTCCTTGATGATCGGAGTCGGTGCCTTGCATATTGTCGACGCCCAGCGGGAAGTCCGGACCGTCTACCTCGGTGGTTTCGTCGGGCAAATCGTCTCGTCGTTGATCTGGTTCGCCTCGGCGACGATTGCGACCGCTGTCGATCCGAAGACCGGCTTCTGGGCTCTCGCCATCGGCGGCATGGCGATCTTCCCACTCACCCAGGGGTTACTCCGCCTTGGTGGTCGTCCGGGATCGGTCTCTCGGGAAAACCCACTCGGGCAACTGGGGGCTCAGGTCGCTTTCACAATTCCACTCGTGCTTCCACTCGCTGGAATTGCGGCGATCGTTCATCCCGGTTGGTTCTATCCCGCCTGCCTGGTCATCGTGGGAGCCCACTACTTACCGTTCATCTTCCTTTACGGAATGAAGACGTTTGCGGTCCTAGCGGGTGCGCTGGTGGCCGCGGGATTCGCGCTGGGGATACTGGCACCGGGAGCGGTGATCTCTGGGGGATGGGTGGGTGGCGGGCTGTTGTTCGGGTTTGCCTTCGTTCTGCTCGCGGCGTTTCAGTGCGGCGAGAAGGGGATGGTCAGTCACCCGGTCTGAGAAGTTTCGGCGGTAATAATCGGGGCGGCGGGATTCGAACCCACGACCTCCTGCTCCCAAGGCAGGCGCGCTAGCCAGGCTGCGCTACGCCCCGTCGTTCTTCAAGATGGCATCATAGAGTTGTCTGCCATCGCGGTCAAGCCGGCATCATCCGGGCGATGATCGTGATGAAGCGATCGAAGTCGAGTGGTTTGGGAAAGATCTTCTCGAACAGGCCGCTCGGGACGATCCAGTCGGGATGATCGAGGTTCTGTCCGGTCACCAGGACGATCGGGACGCCGGGAAACCGTTTCCGGACCCGGACGGCCAGCGCCCGCCCATCGCGACGAGGCATCACCAGGTCGGTGACCAGGATGTCCGGCCGACGTCGACGACAGCAAGCCAGCGCGTCGGCCGCCGAACCCACGGCGACGCTCGTGAAACCGGCATGCCGGACCAGTTCGGCCAGCGGTCGCCAGCTTGCCTCGTCGTCGTCGACAAGCAAGATAAATGGGTTCTCGGGAAGAAAAGAGTTTCTTCCCGATCGGTGGAAAACGTGCATGAATTCGATCCGGAAGGCTCAAGGCGAAGAAGGAACGGTCGGCCAGGTCATTTCGAGTCGATATCCGGAGTCGAGTTGCAGCCGGAACTCACCGTGATGAGCCAGAATGATTCGAGCGAGAAGTGGAAAGGCCCACAGGGCATCAATCTCGGAGGACAAAGCCCCGGCGAGTTGGATCGGCACCCCGGATTCTTCCCAGACCAGATGGACAAGCCCCAGTTCGGCCCACCAGCGCACGGTCGCGACCGAACCGCCGCTCACGCTGGCTCGCCAGGCGACGAAGGCATCGAGCCCCTGCCCCAGCCACTCGACGTCGAAGCCGACCACAGCGCGATCGGTTGGTCGGGCGATCACGAGAGTCTTTCCCGATCGGCCCAGGAGCGATTCCCAGCCCTCGCGACGATCGTCGATCAGCAGGTCGAGACCCAGGGTGACCGGCGAGAGCCGGAGCGGTCGGCAAAGCGTTTGAATCTGGTCGATCCGCCGTTCGAGATCCTGGTAGAGCCGGTCGATCGATTCCCAGGGGCGGTTCGCGATCCCCGACGAGTGCCTCATGATCAGGTACAGGCTGAGCTTGAGACTATTGAGTCGATTCCGGCACTGGTGACAGTACTCCCCCAGCCGATCATAGAGCCCCTGGCGCAGATCAGGCTCACAGGCGATCCGCAAAAGCTGGTCGGCGAGCGTGTCATTGCCCAGGCTCTGGAGCATCGAATCCTCGAAATCGACAGTCGGAAGGATGGTCCGAGCCGCTCGACCACCGGGCGCGTCGAAGAAGTTCGACCGTGGCGAACGTTCAAAAGGAATGACAAGTCACAGCAAAGACGATGCCAGACGGAGCGATGGTTTGCTCATGGAGCGACTTCCCTGGAAAAAACTGCGCAACTTCCCTGGTCGACGACAACCCCGGTCCGCGAGATCTCAATTGTCCTCCCGTTTTTCGTCCTACTTCACGAAAAACGGGAGGTCTACTTCTCAAATCCAATCAGGGACCGCTGGCACCAAACCTGGTGGCGGCCGAGCGTTCACGAGGACTCAGGAGCCTCGAATCAGCTCGGAGACCCGGTCGTACTCGTCCTTCGAGTTATACTCGATAACGATCTGGCCGCGATCCTTGCTCCTGGGCCGGACGGCCACGGGCGTCCCGAATCGAACCTTCAGGTGTTCTTCGAGTTCGACGAAATGCGGAGCCCGGGTCGTGGTCGACTCGCCTGAATCCTTCCGGACCCGACTCTTCGATGGGGTCGGCACTCCCGTAGCCACCAGCGCCTCGGTCTGTCGAACCGTCAATCCTTGAGCGATCACCTGACGGCAGGCGGCGATCCGTTGGTCCTCATCCGCGAGACCAAGCAAGGCCCGGGCATGCCCCTGACTGATCACCTTGGTCATCACCGCCGACTGGATTTCCTCGGGAAGTTCGAGGAGCCGGATCAGGTTCGACAGCGTCGATCGATCCAGCCCGAGCCGACCGGCCAGTTCTTCCTGGGTCCCCCCGTAACGGGACAGATAATCGCGAAAGGCGGTCGCCTTTTCCAGCGCGTTGAGATCCTCGCGCTGGAGGTTCTCGACCATCGCCAGTTCGCTGACCTTGCGGTCGTCGAGTTCCATCACTCGAGCCGGGATCGTGGCGAGCTGGGCCTCGATACTGGCCCGGAGCCGGCGTTCGCCGGCGATCAGTTGATAGCGATCGTCGACGGCCCGGACAATGATGGGCTGGAGCATCCCGTGCTGCTTGACCGAACCGGCCAGCGCGGCGATCTCGGCCGGATCGAAGTAACGTCGCGGTTGGAACGGATTGGGATCGATTCGATCGACGGGAATCTGGATCAGGTCGGCTTTTTCGAGCGACGAGGCTTCGAAGCCTCCTTCCTCGGTTCCCAGCAGCGAATCAAGTCCGCGTCCCAGTCGGCGCTGTTTCACGCTCACGGTGAAGATCCTCCTTGACGAGTCGGCGAAGCCCGAAGGCCCCGAGGGGCGTGGCATCCGTGCCCGCCTCGTGATGGTCGGTCGCACTGTCCAGAAGGTCCGGAAACCCTCTCGAACAGGCGCGGGATGGTATCGCTGACCACCGAAGCTGTAAAGCTCAACCGACGAAATCCAGTGGGACACGGGACCACCAGCACCTACTTCAAACCAAGCTTCACCGCTTCAGCCTCCAGCGCCTCGCTGTAATCGAGCGGGTACGACGTATCGGCCTCGATCTGGCGGAACCTGTCGGGTAACGATTCGCGTTGAGCCCGGCAATACTCCTTGATCGCGTCGAGGCCGGGAAGGTTCCCGACCAGCCGACCGGACTGGATCACCGGGACCAGTAACGAGGTGCCGTCGGCGGACTCGTCGGCGCGGGTCACCCGATCCCCGGCGAACTTTCCAGCGCTGGTTGTCGACCGGTAAACCTGCTTGGCCATCGGGTAAGTTCGTTTGCCCGCACTCTTCTTGATCCGGCCGACACCATCGAGTTCAACCAGCTTGTAAACCATCGAGATCGCCGGAGCGTCGCGGCTGGTGATCAGTTCGGTGCCGACTCCGAACGCGTCGATCGGCGCACCGGCGTCGAGAAGCTCGGCGATCTTGTTCTCGTCGAGGTCGTTGCTGACCAGAATTTTCACGCCGGTCCGATCGAGCGAGTCGAGGATCGCGCGAGCCGACTTCGACGCGGCGACGAGATCGCCGCTGTCGATCCGGATCGCCTGGATCGCCGGTTCGATCGCGGCGGCGTTGCGGACCCCCTGCTCGATGTCATAGGTGTCGACCAGCAAGGTCGTCGCCCGAGGAAAGAGCCGGGCGAAAGTCGCGAATGCGGTCGGCTCGTCTCCGAACGACTGAACCCAGGCGTGCGCCATCGTCCCGACCGCCGGGATCTGCAACCGTCGGGCGGCCTCGACGTGACTCGTTGCCGAAAATCCGGCGAGATACGACGCCCGGGCGTTCAAGAATCCCGCCTGAGGCCCATGACCGCGCCGGGCTCCGAAGTCGACCACCGACCGACCACGAGCCGCCTCGACGATCCGGCTCGCCTTCGACGCCACCAGCGTCGGATAGCCGAGCGACGCCAGCAAGATCGTCTCGACCAGTTGAGCCTGAGCCAGCGGAGCCGTCACGCGGAGCAACGGCTCATTGGCGAAGACGACCGAACCTTCAGGGACCGACCAGACATCGCCGGTGAATCGAAATTGCTTCAAAGAATCGAACCAGGTCGGGTCGATCGCCGAGAAAACCGGCCAGTGGCGAATCCCCTCGACCTGTTCGTCGCTGAACCGGAGGCCGAGCAGCGTGCCGACCGCCTGCTCCAGCCCGGCGAAGATCATGTACGACCGATTCGGCGGTAGTTTCCGGACGAACAGCTCGAAGGTCGCGTCCGACTGGTCGATTCCGGCGGCGGCGTAGCCAGCCATCATCGTCAGTTGGTAGAGGTCGGTCACCGTTCCGAGTGCATCCGGGTCGGGCCAGAGGGAGACGGGGGTTTCGGCGGTCATGGTTTCGGTCCCCGTTGGCGAGGTCGCAAGAGCCAGAGCGAACAGTTCCGGTCGGCCGTGCTCGATCGCGCCAGACCCGGATCAAGGTCAAGCGCGGTCGGCAGGCTGAGCTGGGTTGGATATTCTTCGACAACTTCCCAGAACTCTTCGAACGGGACGAGCTGAAGTCGTTCGCTGCCCCCCGGAGGCGGACCCAGCTCGGAACGCAAGATCGCCGAATCGACCAGAGCCCAGACTCCCGGCGTGCCGGGCTTCCGCAGAGCCTCCGAGCCCGGCAGACGAGCGATCGGTAATCGACCGGCCAGATAATACGTGACTGGCGGACGGACCAGGAGTTGTAAACCACGGACCTCATCCGGCAAAAGCACCGAGAGCCGGTACGACGCCTGGCGAAGCGAGTCACTGGGCGCGAGGAGGTCGGGCTGTGGTTTTGCCAGACGAATGACCTGAGAAGTCATGGCGGGTAGCTGGCTAACGAGGCACCAGGCAATGATCGAGAGTATGGATACGACTAAGGCTTTGAGCAGCTTCGGATCAACCTTTTCGCTCGTTTCGGATCTCGGATTCAGAAGCCCTATTGAGGGTAAGCCCTCGGCGATAATCCAACTCATCACCAACCAGTGGCTCGCATGGAGCGGCAACCAAAGTCGGGCGTAAGGATGGTAAAACGGCGAACTGACAACCAGCACCAACCAGGAGAGCCACACCACGCGATTACCCGGTTTCCAGAGCAACCAGGGGAACGCGACGAAGCCCATCAGATAGGGAGACTCAACGAACTTTCCGCTGACAGAAATCAGCCCAATCGTCCCGACAATGACTTTGATGCGAGACCAGGAACGCAAGGTGAACAAATCCATCCAGAGAGGATTTCGGCCAATCCAGGGGGTAAGGCTTGCCAGCGCCGCCGCTGGATAGACCAACCAGGGATCGCCTGAGAGTGCAACCGCCTGAGAGACCTGGATCTGAAAATTCGGCAACCAGGCCGCGAACCCTCCCAGGTAACTGCGCTGATGGCGGAGCAGGGCGGAGTAACCGCCGTTGCCCTCGACAAACGCATACCAGGGCCAGACCACCAGCCAGGCGATAACCGCCGAGACCGCACCCCAGCCAAATGTCCGGGCGATCAAGCCGGGCTTCCGAT
>JAJYCH010000751.1 GCA_021778575.1 Planctomycetota bacterium | reverse complement strand
GGCCTTCAGGAGCGGCAGCTTGTCGGGCTGGTTCATCGAACCGGAGACGTCGATCAGGAAGACCAGGTTGCTCAAGGGGCGCTTGCCGTTGTCGATCTCACGTCCCTTCAGACCGATCCGGACCAGCCGGTGCGACGAATCCCACGGGCATCGAGCGACTTCGAGATTGACCGAGAACGGGTCATCCCCCTTGGGCTGGGGATAATGATAGGGGAAGTAGTTGATCAGCTCCTCGATCCGGACCGAGTCGGCCGGGGGCCGCATGTTCGAGGTGAGATAGCGGCGGACGTTGGCATACGACGCGGTATCGACGTCGATCGAGAAGGTCGAAAGCGGGTTGGCCTCGACCGGAACGAACGGGTTGTCGACGATCCGGTTGAAGGCGTCCCCCCCCTGCCCCTGGTCGAGTTGCCGCTGGAGCATCCGACGGCGTTCGAGCAGGTTATTGAACGACTGGACGTCAATCGCAACCCGCTTGGCCTGCTCGGTGATCTCGGCGATCTGGCGATCGAGCGCCGCCAACTGATCGCGAGCGGGATCGAAGGATAGCCCGGCCATCTCGGCGAGTTTTTCCACGCTGGCCTTGGCTCCGAGCGGCCGCGCGGGCACCATTCCCGGCGCCTTACGATTCGTCGATGCCTGGGCGTCCTGTGCGAATCCTTGCGTATAAGGCCGTTGGTCAAGCGTTGAATTCTTGTCGGCCTGCGCGGCTTGCTGATTCTGGTTCCGACCCTGTCCGGCCTGATAAGCGTCGCCTGGCATCTGCCCCTGTCCGGGCTTCTGGCCCTGACCGGGCTGATTGGCGTAGCCGGAGCCCAAATCAGAACCAGGATTCTGGACCGTTCCGCCCATGCCACCCATCCCACCGCCCATCCCGTTGGGCCGAGCTTTGCCGTCCTGGGCCTGGTCTCCGGGTTTCTGGGCGTTATTATTCGACCCACCACCAAAGGTGCCGGCTCCGCCGATCCCCCCGCCACCGCCCGCGAATCCACCGCCTTTGTTCTGATCCTGGCTGAAAGGTATGGCGAGATTGTTGGTGTAGTTCCCGACGCCACCCGCCGAGGTCCCGACCACTTCCGGGGTCCGCCTCCCGAGCGAGTTATCGAGGTACGGATTGACGACATACCCGACCGAGTTGGACGATGGCGGCGCGTTCTGCGGGCCAGGTTGTGCGACCGCCGGCGGTGAAACCTGGGCCGGACCACCGCCCGGGGCCGGAGCGGGAGCCATCGGGGCCGGAAGCGGGACCACCGAGGCATCGAGCGCCGGAGTGTCGCCGGCGGCCTCGGCCTTTTCCGCAACGCGAGCTGACAGGCGGGCGCTCCTGGCCTCATCCCGTTTTACCGATCGAACCGTGACGTCATCGTCCATAAGGTCCAACGGAGTTGCGTCCTTGCGCGCCAGCTCGATCGAAGTCAGCTTGCTACTGGCTGGCTCGACCATGCCCGTGCTCGATTCGAACACCGATCGGACGGTGGGATAGAGCAAGATCGAGCAACCGCCAATCAGCCCGGCGGCGATCGCAAAACGAACCCAATGGCGCCGGGGTTTGGGTGGCATTGGCAGCGCCGCTTCCTTGGCCTGGGTCAGGCGATCCTCGATCGCCAGGCGCTGGTCGGCGTCGAGACCGGGAATGGCTTCGTTTTGGAGATTGTCGGCGAGGAGCCGGGCGGTTGCCTGGATCTCGGCGACGAGGGCGAGAGCTTCGGGGTCGTCGGCGATCAGGGCTTCGACCTCGGATCGTTCGAATTCTTCGAGTTCGCCGAGCGCGTAGGCGGTCAGGCGTGAGTCGTCGTGGGGACTGGTCATCGGTCGGCCTCCTTTTTCAGGCTTGAGCCTTGGCCGGGGGGCCATCGGCGAGTTGTCCGCGAATGGTTTTCAGGCCGACGTGAATCAGGTAGCCGACGTTGCCGACGCTGTGGCCGCTGATCCGGGCGATCTCCTGGTAGGAGAAGCCGTTCTGGAATTTCAGGCGGATCACCTCGCGCTGGTTCTTCGGCAAGGATTCGAGGAGCCCGAGGACCTGGGCGGTCGACTCGCGGCGTTCGATGATGTCGGGCGGTCCGGGATCGTCGCTGGTCCGGACCAGGACCTGTTCTTCGCTGAGCTGCGTCATCCGACTCTCCTTCCTCAAGACGTCGAGCGCCCGGTTCCGGCAGACGGTGAAGAGCCACTCGGCCAGTCGGCCGTCGAGAGTCTCCCGCGACTGTCCACAAAGGCGCAAAAACGTATCCTGGACGACATCACGCGCCGCTTCGGAGTCGCCCAGCATCCGTGAGGCGTACAGGGTCAGCGGCCCCTCGAAGCGCTCGACGGCCGACCGAACCCACGCGGCATTGACCTCGATGCGTTGATCCGTCATGCGGCCAGGCTCGCCGAGGGGACGTGGTGCGTTTCAAGGAGATGACGGGCGACCGACGAGTTTCTTGGGAAGTGGAGGAAAATTCCGCGACGGTCCAGCCTCGCCCGAGGCGCGACGGACCCGGCATCGTTGATTTTCGAGTTTCTCGTTGCCCCACGTCGATTCGTAGGGTGGGTCGAGGGCAACGAGCCCCACCACGCATTCATGGTGGGGCTCGTTGCACTCGACCCACCCTGCTGTTGGGTTGGACCGGCGTGTCCTTATTTCGATCCAGCGTCTGGCTTTATCTGATCAAAATAGCTCTGGACGTAGGCCTGATCCGACGGGTCATCGAACGCTCCGTACACTGGCCATGCTCGCCAGGTTCGATAACCCCAGAGGCCGATGCCCGACAGGAGGATCAGCAGGAGGAGCGTCCGGATTCGAAAGCGAACGCGAGACATGATCTCCTCCTTGACCGATCGGTCCGCTCTCAGTTTGCCCGGCCGAGGTACTCGCCGGTCTCGGTGTTGACGCGGACCTTGACGTTCGAGTCGAGGTGTTCGGGAACCTGGATGATGTGGCCGGTCGAGAGCGTGGCGGGCTTGGTCCGGCCGGTGGCGGAGTTGCCCCGGACGCCGGGCGAGGTCTCGACGATCGTCAGGACGACCGTGTCCGGGATCTCGATCCCGATCGGCTCGTCGTC
>JAJYCH010000750.1 GCA_021778575.1 Planctomycetota bacterium | reverse complement strand
CTGATTGAAACTTGGGTGAAGATCGGCCGCTATCGATTCGACCTCGAGTCTCCCCCGACCTAACCGTCGGGGGCTGATTGAAACCTGGTACTCGCCGTCGTGGGTTCCCAGGTCGTAAGTCTCCCCCGACCTAACCGTCGGGGGCTGATTGAAACAGCGGTGAGCCGTTGGCATTGGAAAGGCTCGACGATGTCTCCCCCGACCTAACCGTCGGGGGCTGATTGAAACTTGGGTGAAGATCGGCCGCTATCGATTCGACCTCGAGTCTCCCCCGACCTAACCGTCGGGGGCTGATTGAAACCATAGAGCCCATCGCTTTGCATTACGGGCGTTGTGTCTCCCCCGACCTAACCGTCGGGGGCTGATTGAAACAGCAGGAACAAGCGGCCCAACAAGCCAAAGCGGATGGTCTCCCCCGACCTAACGGTCGGGGGCTGATTGAAACTTCGTTGGCGAGACTTTGCCGAACCTGGGGGGCAGTCTCCCCCGACCTAACCGTCGGGGGCTGATTGAAACAGCGACCTCGGGAGCAACCGTGGTTCCGGCCGTGGTCTCCCCCGACCTAACCGTCGGGGGCTGATTGAAACAACTCCCTGGCGCGAATCACTCAGACGGCGCTTGGTCTCCCCCGACCTAACCGTCGGGGGCTGATTGAAACAGTCGGGATCAGGGAAACCCGTCTCGAACGGGCCGTCTCCCCCGACCTAACCGTCGGGGGCTGATTGAAACGGACTCGTAAGGTGGGATAAGGGCGAGCTGGCCGAGGCAGGCTCCGAGGATGCGAGCGATGACAGTGGGCGAATCGCTATGGTCCATTAAATCGACGGCCGGCTACGTCGGTTTTCGAGTTCTTCCGCGGTTCCGATGGATCTCATAGCCAGACCACAATCGGGAAATACCTAATGTTTCTTTCGCAGTGCTAAAATCGGTAAACGGATCGAGATCGAATCCGAATGGCCAAATCTAATTCAGACCGTCGTCTCCTTGAAATAATTTCGACGGGATTGATTGCTCGACCAAGCACTCATAGCGCCGCTCAAAAGCATATCCGTTTTGAATTTAGATTCGTTCATTAAAAGAGTGTGAATATATTGATTGCGCTTGAGTAAAATCGAAATCCTTGTTAATTCGGTTTTTTTCTTGCAGTCGGATTGGCTCGGTCTTAATCTGCGTCCACGGTTGATCCGTCTGAGGATGAGTTACGTCACCGAACTCGGCCAGCCAGGGTCGCCACCTCACTAACCACCCATTATTGATTTCATCATTCGACCGGAACAAAAACTCGGAACATGCTGATGTTTATGGTGCGCAATGCGTTAGTACGTTTGGTTACGCGCCGCCATGATATTATTACCGGATTGCAAGGATGGGCCGCGATCGGGCGAAGGGATTCGCTTGTGCTCCCTTAACGATGGCTCATTCCCCCCCGGAGAGCCCCTATGTCGAAATTGAATCTCCGTACGCTCGTTCCACTGGAATCAATAGCGAGTCCGTTAGAACCGCGTGTCCCGATGGCGTTGAGCCCCGATCTTCCCGATGCCTTGCGGGATTGGCGAACTTGCCGACTCGATGATGACCCAGGCGCGGCATTGGCGCATTTAATCAAGATGGCGGTACATAGCGTCCCGGGTGGTTTGCTCGATGTGGATGAGGCCCGGCAAGAGGCATGGGTCGTTTCCCTTTCCAGTAAAGCGATTAGCGGGGTTGATTGCGATCCGCTTGCCTTACCTCCCCGACTAATCGTTATCCTTCGTAACCACCTGGCCGACCGGCAGCGTCGAGCTCGACGGCGTCAGATGAAATCGTTAACGATAGAGTTAGCCGACGCCCGGATCGGTCGCGAGGAAGATCCTGCGGTGGCCTACGAGCGCGGCCGAATCCGTGTGTTGGTCCGAGAAATCCTCGACGAGGCCCGGGAACGACTCTCCGAGACGAGTCACCTGATCATTGTCCTGCGTGGCATAGATGAGCGAAGTTTCGAGGAAATCGCTGAACTCATCGCGTGGCCCGTGGCTCGGGTACGCGATCGCCATCGTCGGGCGATGGCGCACCTTCGCCTGCTGTTCCTTCAACGACTTGCGGACGACCCAGCCGATTTCCGCCTGATGGGATGTCCGAGCAATCATCCGATCTCGAATTCCTCGGAGGTGAAGTCATGAATTCGTCTCCTGTTGCTGGACAACGACTGGCCTCGATCATCGTCCCCTGTTTTAATCAGCTCGAATTCACCCGAGGGTGTGTCGCGGCGCTGCACCGTCAATCGCGCTTCCCGTGGGAACTGATCGTCATCGACAACGGCTCGACCGATGGGATGGCGGAGTATCTTAGAGGGGTCCGGGATGCTTCGCCCCAGCGGGTGGAGATCATCACCAATGCCGAGAATCGCGGCTTCCCGGCGGCCTGTAATCAGGGGCTGACGCGAGCGCGGGGTGACTATCTGGTCCTGCTCAACAATGACACCGTGGTCACCGAAGCCTGGCTGGAGATGCTGGTGGCGCTGGCCGACTCCAATCCAATGATCGGCATGGTCGGGCCGATGTCCAATTATGCAACGCCGCCGCAACTGATCCAGGAGGTTTCCTACAGCGACTTCGACGCGATGCATCGGTTTGCCTCGGAGTGGCGGTCCGAGCACCGGGGCCAATGGCTGACCGTGGCCAAGTTGTCGGGGTTCTGTCTGCTGATCAAGCGAGCAGCGTTCGAGGCGGTGGGGGCCTTGGACGAGCGCTTTGGTCTGGGCTACTTCGACGACGACGACCTGGCAATCCGGATGCGGCGGGCAGGCTACCAATTGGCGGTGGCTCGGGACCTCTTCATTCACCATCACGGTAGCCGGACGTTTGCCGGCGCGGGGATCGACGCGGCGGCGTTGCTCCGCGCGAACCAAGCGAAGTTCGCGGCGAAGTGGGGTGAATCGGCCGGTCCGCCGGGTCGCGAAGTGGCGCTCAAACCGTGGGCGGCCGGGCAGGTGACCCAACAACAAGACGGTCCGTCGTCGCCCGGAACGCGGCCGACGGTGAGCCTGACGATGATCGTCCGCAACGAAG
>JAJYCH010000033.1 GCA_021778575.1 Planctomycetota bacterium | reverse complement strand
CGACCGGCGTGACCGCGCCAAAGCCCGTGATGACCACTCGTTGACTGCCCGTATCCATTGGACGACCTCCCGATCAGGACTGTTTTCGCCTGCGACGCCCGGGCGAGAGAATTATCCTCGCCTGGTTGCGACACGCATCCAGAATCCTCGATGACAGAGCCGGGTCTTGCACCGACCGCGAGAGACCCAATCCACCGACGCAGAGCGCAACCGCCGCCAGGGCTCGCTCCTCGGAGGTGCCAGCGCCGTCGTCGGTCGCATGGACCTCGAATGCCCGGACAACTTCCTGGACCATCCCCTCGAACGTCTCCTTGACGGGCCGGTCGGCTCGCGCGACCTCGGAGATCAACGCGGCCAGCGGACAGCTTTGTTCGAGATGGTCGCGGTGCTGGTCACTCAAATAATCGTCAATGAATGCCTCGATCCACTGACGACCCGCCAACCCATCGACGAGAGCCACTCGCCGGGCTCCCATCTCGGCTCCCGCCTGCGTCAAGCTCTCGGCCAGGAGGGCCTGCTTCGAGCCGAAATGAGCGTAGAACCCGCCGGGAGTCAGCCCAGCCTCGGCCATGACCTTGTCGACGCCCGAAGCCTGATAACCATCACGACGGAACAGCCGAGCCGCCGCTTCGAGAATCTTGCCTCGGGTCCTGGCCTTGTGTTCGGGACCATAGCGCATGGCATCCTCGTCGGTAGACCGAACCCGGCCTGCTCGGTTGATATTACGGTCGTCATTTTAAAAGTCAAGTTGCCCAGCTCGCGAAATGATTCCATTCAGGAACCGATTCCTCAGTCGACCTTCTCACCCGGATTCGGCCCGAACCAGCGGCCGGTCAGGCCGTTCCTGGGTCGAAAGTCGAACCGCTCGCGCATCGGGCCGACGAGACCGGTTTTCCTGGTCTGGATGTTCTGCTTTATCGCCTTGCCGAATTCGCCGGTAGCGGGGATCGGTTCGAGGTTGAATGCTGGGGTCGCGACCGGTCCGTGGACCCGGACGACCACGATCTGACCGCCCAGCTCGCGGATTGACACGCTGAGGAAGGGGATATTCAGGCCATCACGCCCCGGCAAAATCTTGAGCTTCAGGTCGATATCGCCCCGGACGTCGACCTTGCCGTGCCCTTCCAGGCTGAAGGCGTTGCCGACCAGGTGGACCGGGTTCAGCGTGGTGTCGCCGTCCTTCACGGTGAAGAATAGCTCGGCGAAGTCGAAGGCGGTTTTCGTGTCCTTTTTCGAGTCCTTGCCGAGTTTCAGGAAGTTGGCGAACCGGAGAGCGACGGGGAGAGTCCCGAGGTCTCCCTGGACGATCCGGGCCATCCCGTCGCCGGTGATGGTCCGGGGATCGTACCCCAACCCGCTGAGGTCGATCTGCGCGGTCACCAGCCCCTTGAACCCCTGGTGACCCGGCTGTTCCAGCGCGTAGGCGGTGAGGTTGGCCTTCTGAAGCTCGAAATGGAGCGAATAGCGCGGCGTGGCGTCGAGCGTCGCGAAGATCCGGCCGTTGAGCGTCCCATCGAGAACCTTCGCCTTGATCTCGGTGAGCCGCGCCGCGCCGTTCTCGACATCGAGGTTAGCCGTCAGCCCGTCGACGTGCTGGTTGAGGATGTTGACGCTATCGATCCGGAGCTTACCGTGAACATCAAGGGCTCGGCCGTTGAATGACCCGCGGACGTTATCAAGCTGCCCCTCGATATGTTCGAGGCTCAGGTCATTGCCGGCCGAGATCTTGTTGTTGGTCAGGACCACCATCGCCTTGTCCCACTGGCAATAGGCGGGTTCGCCGGGCTTACCCGACCAGCCGAGCCGGAGATCGGCCTTGATGAACGGGATTATGTCGTCCTTCAGACGCCGGGCGTTGGCGGCCATGACCGGCGGCATGTAGCGAATCAGCCCGTCGTCGAGCCGGAGGTCCTTCACCTCCAGGCCGTTGACTCCAAGGTCGAACTGGCCGTTGTCCTTGACGTCGACGGCCCCTTCGGCGAACTTGACTTCAGCACCCTGGAACGCGAACTTGACACCTTTCATCGACGTATGCGGCACGAATGAAGTATCGTAGACAAACTCGCCCGAGACTTCGTCCATTCGAAGTTCGATGGGGTTGGCCGTCCCCCCTTCGACGACGCTCAAGGGGTTGAACCGGAGCTTCACGCCGGTCCCCGATCGAGGGACGATCACAACCCGGCTGTGATCGGGCTTGCCGGGCTCGACGTGGATATCGGCGACGATATCGCTCGCCCCGGTCGGGTTGAGCGTCGTCCAGGTCACCCGCCAGGGGGTGGGCAAGGCGTTCTTGAGCTGGTCGTCAAACGGCAAGTTATCGGCCTGGATGTTGACGTCGACCTTGAATCGATCGCGAGCGATCTGCTTCACGTCCCCTTCGGCCCGGATCTGGGCCTGACCACCGTTGCCGTGCATCTTCCGGAAGATCCAGTGGTCGGGATGGATCTCGAACTCCCCTTCGAGATTCAGGACCGGATACTTCAGCCCCTCCCAGATGATCGAACAGCCCTTGTTGAGTTCGATCCAGGCATCGAAGTCGACCCGGCCTCGCGGATCGTCGCCCTTGTTCAACGGGGGACGCCGGTGCAGCTTGGCGGTTCCTCGAACGCTACCGGCCGGCTGGAACTGATCGACCTTCGTCCTGACCTCGCGCGGCAAGGCTTTCCGAAGGACGTCGTCGATCGGTAACGAGGCAACTTTGAATGTCAACCGGGCTTCGGCATTGGGGCCTGGATCGTTGATGTCGCCGGTGACCACCAGCGGCTGATTACCAATCAATGTTCGCACATTCAAAGTCATCTTGCCCGGCGTGAAGTGCAGATTTCCCTGAACATGGTCGACCGGATAGGCAAAATGCTTGTATTTCATCGAGACATCGGCACACATAACATCCACGGCATAATCGATCTTCGCCGATGGTTCGGACCGCCCGGCGACCACGTCGACGTTGACCCGCCCGGCGCTGGTCGAGGGCGTGGCGTTGACCTGGGGGAAGTAGGCGTCCCAGAGTTCCTTCGTCTCGTCGGGAATCCAGCGCCGAATCCGCTCGTCGAGTTCGAGGTTGGTGGCCACGGCGTGGATCTCGAAGACCGATTTCGCTGGCTCGTCGAGGTTGAGCGTCGACTTGCCGGTGAGGCTCAGGCTGGTTGATCCGTCGCTGCCCGAACCTTGAAGGATGGTCAGCTCGCCATCCTTGAGCGCGGCGTTGACCGAGATGTCGCTGAGCGGGAACGGCAGCTTCGGGCACTTCCAGAGACCACGTCTGAGATTGGCGGTGGCCTGATAGTGGAACCGAGGCGTGGCCCTGGGGTCGAAGGTCAGGCTCGGCAGATCGGCGTCGATCTCCCCCCCTTCCAGACCGGCCTGACCGAGACCCCGGGCGATCGCGGCAGGCAGCTTATCGCGCAATCCTCTGGAGAGGGTCAGGCGAACCAGTTCGCCGGCGCGGAGCTTGACCTGGCCAGTGGTGGGGTCGATGGTCCCTTCGACGTGAACGCGGTCGAACAGACCGGCGTCCCCCTTGGCGGTCAGCTCGAAGTTGACCGGCGCAGTCGCGCTGGAGCTGGCCGGGATCTTGATCGAGACCTCGCGGAGGAGCGTCAGCGGAGCCGTCGATCCATCCTCGACCAGCTCGATCGTCCCTTCCTGGATCGTGATCGGCGGCGTGGCTCCGGTGGACGTGGTCGGAAACGGATCGGCCAGAAGTCCCTGGACGTTCCAGGTCCCGTCGGGCTTCCGGGCCAGGCGGATCGTCGGCTTGGCGACGGTCACGTCGCGAGCCTCGAATCGCCCTTTCATCATCGCCCACGGGTCGAATCTGACCTGAATCCACTTCGATCGCCCGATCATCGGACCGGTCGTGCCGTCGCGATGCTCGCGGATCTCGAGCTCGTTGATCGTCACTTCCCCTTTGAACCAGCCGACCCGGACCCGGTTGACCTCGACCCGGCTCCGAGGGAGATACTTCGGCGACTCGCGGCGGATCAGATCCGCCAGCGTGTTGCTATCGGTCACATAAAAATAGGCCGCGATCGCCCCGCCGAGCGCGACCGAGACGACCAGGACCAGCGCCCAGCCCAGCCACTGGCGAATCCGTCGACGAATGCTCATCGGTCGAAGCCCCTTCAGGATTCGGACCAGACCCAGGCCCGCCAGCCCCAGCGCGGGAAGCTCGCCGGGAATCCGGTACCGGATCGAACTGACGAAGACCATGTGAAGCAGGCAAAAATAGATCAGCGGGCCGCCCAGCAAGACCAGAGCCCGGAAGTCGCGCCGGCGGTCGAAAGCCCCGAGCGCGATCAGGGCGAAGATCGGCAGAGTCACCACCGCCGAGCCCACCGAAACCCAGCGCGATCGGAGCGTGTCGGCGTTCGGCCAGGGGCTCCAGAACCGCCCGAGCTTGATCGCCGCCAGTTCCAGGACCCGGCCCGGGTGCTCGCGAGCAAAGTCGACCGACCGCTGACGAAACAGAGCGTCCTGGTCGATCTCACCCAGCGACCGGACGTCGGGAGCCTCGACGAACTCCATCGCACTCGAACCATCGGCCCGCGGGCTGATCCCGTCGTACAGGCTCGCCCCCACCCACAACGCCGTGGGCACAAACTTGCCGATCACCCGCTCGTTCCTGATCCACCACGGAGCCAGAACCGCCAACGTCGCCAGAGCGACCAGGATCGACCGTCGGAACGCCGCGAATCGAGCCCCCTGCCCTGACCCGATCACCCAGCTTCCCAGAACCACCGGAACGAACAAGGCCCACGACGGCCGGGCCAGAATCCCCATTCCCAGGGCCAGGCCAGTGCCGATCGCCACCAGGACCGGCCGTTTCGGACCGGGCCGACTCCAGAGACTCGCCAGCCCCCAGAGACCCAGCATCATCAACGGTAGAAAGATCGCCTCGGAAAGAACCAGGGCCGAAAGTGCCGCCAGGTAAGGATGAACCGCCGCAAGAGCCGCCGCCATCAGAGGGATGGAATCTCGCTGGTCTCCGCTGACCGCCTCCCCTGTTGGTTGGGGTGGGGGGTTGGTGGCATCACCAGCGGGTTGGCTACTGTCCAAGACCCTTCGTGCCAGCTTCGCCACCAGCCCGACGCTCAAGGCCCCCAGAACCGCCTGAACTAGCCGGACATCGAGCAGATTCGCCCCGAAGACGGCTCGACACGCCGCCAGAAACAGCGGGTAACCCGGAGTCCGGAGCGCATAGTGCGGGCTGCCGAACTGGTCGACGACGTAAGGCTGACCGTCGACGATGGTTCGGGCCAGTTCCCAGTAAATATTCGTGTCGGCGAAGACACAGAGCTTCCCCTGCCCCTCGACATAGCGAGTGACCACGAACGCCGCGCCGATCCGGACCAGAAGCGCCAGCGCGACCAGCGCCAGGAGCGTCAGAACGCGAAAAGCGGTCCGAGGCTGTTTCGCGGAATCATCCATGATTCGCCGCCCGCCACCGTGCGTTGAGGGGGAAAAGTGAGCATCAAACGTATCAAAAGAGGGAAAGTCAGAGGTGGGCCACGGATGGTACGTCGCCTCGCCCAGATGGTCAAGCGGGGTTATGGATGGGCTTGTTGGAGCTCGAAGGCGTTCAACAACCCCGGGCGGTGCCCGTCCGCCAACGAGCAGCGAGCCCAGTCGCTCTCGTCGTTTCGTCGGACGATCGAGTTGCCAGGCGATCGACGCCTTGCCGATACCGCCGAGCGAAAACGGCTCGCCGAGCGGGCGATCCGCAACGCGATCGCCGAGGGGATGACTTCGCTCAACCTGTTTCGCGGCAATGATTTTCGACTCCTGCTCCTCGACCCGGGCTTCCCGGTGAACGTCTTCACACGCTGAACCGGGCGAGCCCCGCCAGAAGGAAATTGGCGGGGCTCGGTTTGGAACGGCAGGGAATCGGCTCCTGGCTTAGCGCGGCTTTGGCCGGGGCCTTGGAATTCTTGGGGTCGATCAGGACGATCGGCATCATCACCCCCTGATCTTCATGATCGAGAATATAACAGTGCGGGACCGAATCGCCCGCGCTGGCGGTAGAGCGGCTCCGGATCGTGTAAGCCGGCTCCTTCGGGGATGAACAGCGTGTCGCGCCAAACGTTCATTTGATTGATGATCCTGCTTTTTTAAGCAAGGATCGGAACCAGCTCTGTCGGCTTGTCGGGACTGGTTCTGGATTCGTCGGCGGGGTGAATTTTCTTCTCGACCCCCCGGCGAATCGAGGTCACCAGGTTATTGAACAGCAGCGCCAGGACCAAGGCGGGCACCAGTGCGCAGGCCTGTGCCTCGCGGATTCCCGGGATGCTGAAGATTCCCGAGGAGATGACGATCCCGGCGACCGGGCTGAGGCTGGCCAGCGCCGGAGACCAGATGTCGGCCGGAGTGTCGGGCGTCCGGGTCTGGGCCCGAGCGGCGGCGGAAATCGCTCCGCAGACCGGCGGCAGCAGCCAGACGGTAAACAGGAACAGCGCGTACACGACCGGACCGCGCTTGCCGAACCGGAGCAGAAAATACTGCAACGCCAGCCCGTTATAAGCCACCACCAGAACCCCGATGGCGATCGGTAGCGAGTACGAAATCGAACCGGCCGGTACCCACGCAACCGGTTTCTCGATCATCCGCCAGCAGACCGTCGCCGCGATCAGGACCACCGCGCCGAAGCAGAACACGTCGATCCGGTTCAACCCGCGATCAGACCAGGCCGAGGGGTACTTTCGCCCCTCCTTCGCGGCCTTGCGAATCCCCTTGGCGAACTCATCAAGATTCGGCGTGATCGCCGACGTCAGGACGATCGAGCCGACCACCAGACCGTAGAGCACGACCAGTGTCCAGATGAAGTGCACCTCGATATCCCAGAGCCCGCCCACGATCAGGACGGCGGCGGTCGTCAACGCACCCAGCGCCTGCCCTTTCGAAAGGGTATGGGCCCGTTCCGAGGCAATCTTCCGGGTCGCCCCGACCAGAAAAAAGCCGATGACCGGTAGCAGGTCGAGCGGCAAGATCATCAGCCAGGGAATTCTGATGCCGTAGACGGTCCCCGTCGGGAACTCGTCCACCACCGTCGCCGCGCTGAAGAAGCTGGGAACGAACCAGCTTCCGCCGAAGACCAGGAACATCACCAGCCCGATCACACCTCGCGAGCCCGAATTCGACTTCCCGCTCTTGCCCGCCAGAGCATTCAAGAGCGCGATCGCGTGCATCACCCACGCCCCCAGGATCAGCGGAAAGAGCAGTTGAATGGCTCCCAGGGGGCTCGGCCGACCCATGAAGACGCAGACCATCGAGAACGGCAACGTTACCGCGAACATCAGGTACTCGCGGATCGGCGCTCCAAAGAAGAATCCCAGGGCCAGCGAGAACGGCGACATCGGCGTGACCCGGTGGAAGTCAAGAATCCCCGACTCCCGCGCCTTGCCCACCGAAGCAGCAACCTGCGACGCCCCCATCACGCCCAGCATGACCGACTGCAAGATCATCAGCATGCCGAACGTCTCGCTTCCCTGGAGCCCGTTCCACTGGTAGCCCCCCACAACGATCGCCAGCGAGATCACCGCCATGATTCCGATCGACGGCAGCAGATGGATCTGCCGGAGTCTCGACCGAGCATGCTTGACCAGAATCGGATTATCAAGCCAGCGTGGCAAGCGATTCCACAAAGGGGAATACTCCCGAGGAGAGGATGGTTCCGGCGATTGTCCGGATCAAATCAAGCAGGGTATCGAGCGAGCAGACCTTGGAGAAGTGGTTCGTACCAGTCGCCGCCTCGGAGCTTCTGGACCCAGCGGTCGGGAATCGATTTTAGCCCATCGCGGAGCCCGACGATTCCTCCGGCGACGGCCGCCGTGGTGTCGGTATCGTCGCCGAGCCGGATCGCCGACCGGACGACCTGTTCGAAGTCACCGGCCTGCACCGCCAGGCGAGCCGAATGGAGACAGTCGACGACGTAACCGCTACCGGTGCCGGCCGGCGGATCATCGGGACGGATCGCGCCGTCGAGTTCGCGACGGAGAGCAGAGTCGTCGTCGATCAAGCTCCGGAAAGTGGTCACGGCGTTGCTCCAGGGATCGGCTGAGCCTTCAAGGATGCGCCTGGCCCAGAGACAATACAAGGCGCAACAGGCCTCCGATCGCGCATGGCCATGAGTAATCCGGGACTGCAAGCATGCGTCCTCAACGAGTTCGGAATCGGTCCCGAGATGCCAGAGCGCCAGCGGAAGGACACGCATCAACGACCCGTTGCCATTCGCCTGTTCTTCCGAAGGGCCGGCCTCGAGCGGCGGCGTTCCCGCTTGCAGAGCCCGGATCGCCCGTCTCGTCTGAATCCCGACGTCAAAAACCCGGTTGTCGACCGCGCAGTATCCACGCGTTAACCAATCGACCAGCCGCTTCGCGAAATCGTCGGGATCGAGCCGTCCCCGATCCAGGAGCGAGGCCAGCAAGCAAAGGGCCTGAGCCCCATCGTCCGAATAAGTTCCCGGCATCACCGTGTGGGACCGCATGAACCCGGCGGGAGGTTCGTATTCGATCAGCGATTCGGCGGGGATCGCCTCGGCGGAATGGAACTCATAAGGAACCCCCAGGGCATCGCCCACGAGCAAGCCGATCAAACCTCCGGCGATCCGGTCCTGGCGCTGGGTCATCGATAGCCCTCTCGGCGGCGGAATACTTGCTCAAGACGAACAAGAGCTTGGCGTCAGTACACCTGAATGATGGTTTCCGTTGTACCCGACTTGGGGTCGTGGAAGAGGTAAGCTTTGGCCAGATCATGGAAATAGTTCTTGATCTCGAGATCTCCCAGAAAGACAAGCGGGCCATTCTGATTGATTGGCCAGGCAGGCGATTGAATCCATTCAGGTGGTTTTTCGGCATAGCGGAACCTTCGAAGAAATTCTTCGGCTAGCCAGGATCGCAACTCGCCGCCTGTTCTGCCTTCGGCGGCTGATATTATCTTCTCAAAGACATATTTCGAATCGACTAGAAGCCAGCGTGGTTGAGCATCCAGGATCAAGTTGAATAAGGCGGCGTACGTCCTGGTTTTTGTGTGGTCGATGCCATTTCGTTGCATGAAGTCGGCTAGAGCCCCCTGAGCGCTCAGGACTCCACCCGGATCGTCATAATCCTGCTCAAGCAAGAAGAGGTAAACGCTACGTCCAACGTAGTTAGGCTGCCGTAGATTTGGGTCGTTGCGCAGAAATGTCTCGAACCTCTCATCGGCGTAAAGTCGGTCCCGGAATTCCAGAGAGCCGATTTCGCCTGACACAAACTCGCGAATGACCGTCAGAACCTCGTCCAAAGGGTTGATTCCTTCCGCTCGCGAACGGGTGATCTGATGACGATACGAGGCAGGGTTTCAGGCGATCTTCCGGGCGACATTGGTTCCGGCAGTCGGAGGAGGCAAGGGGCGGCCGTCCTGGTGGGCGATCTCGATCCATTCCTCGACGATCTCGCAGAGTTGGCGAAAGACTTCAACCTCGTCCCTGCCGTGACAGCAAGGGCCGATGATCCCGGGGCACTGGCCGACGAATGCGCCGTCCTCGTCGGACCACTCCACGATTTTCACATATTTCGCGGCGTCGGTCATGATCGGACCTCCTCGATCGCTCGTCGAACTTCTCGCTCTTGATAGGGTTTGGCATCGTCTCCCTGTTGGCCGGAGACAGTGACACGCGAACCTTGTAGGTGCTCGAAGTTCCGATGGCTCCCTCTTCCGCCCCGATTCACGAATCCCGCTCGCTCCAGGTCGCCAATTAACTCACGAACTTTGCGTGGCATGAGCATTCCGCCTGGGTGATCGGCGTCGCCCCTCATGAATCGTCGCACTAAATTGCGTCTGCTTCAAGACCGGGCATTGCCGAGAGATCGCTGGGAATATGATGGCCGGTTATCAGAGACCCTGGCAATCTCTCTGATCTCCTTGAGGCTTATCTCGCCTCGTCCTTTGCCTTCGGCATTGCCAGCCAGTGCATGATGTTGAGGGCGAGCTGGCGGTTGTCGATCCCTGGGTAATTCATGCCCATCGGCTGGCGATCGGGGCCGGTCACCTGCGCCGAGAGCAGGCCGGCCTCGCCCATCACGACCACTTTCCCCTTGCCGAACGGAAACGCCAGCGCCTGGGCTCGGCCGGCGGCGGAGGTCAGCTTGTTGTCGGGCGGAACCCTGTCGATCGCCGTGTCGGCCAGCTTGAGCAAGGCGACGCTTCCGCTCGGCCCCTTGAGCGACTGCCCGGTGAAGGTGACGACCCGGTTGATCCGCTCGGAATCATTGCGTCCCTGGGTGATCGGATGGTCGCCGATCAATTTTTCCTCGCGGGTGAAGTTCAGGCACGACTGGCTCCTCGGTTCCGAGTGCGCGGGGTCGGACGTGTACCCCTTGCTCATCTCGACCCCGAACCGCTGGGCCAGGCTCTCGGAGGCCGAGCCGAACGGGTCGTGATCGGTGATCAGGAGCAGCGAGCCCCCTTGCTGGACCCAGTCGCGGACGGCGTCAGCCTCGGCGTCGGTGAACGCGGACTTCTTCTGGTCTGCCGTGGCGTTGGCGATGACCAGGACATCGGCCCCCTGGAGCGTCTTCTTCGAGAAATCCGAGAGGTTGGGCGTAACTTTCAGGCCGTCGCTGGCGATCAGGTCGGCAAACGGCTTGTAACGGCCGGTCGTCGTGTGAAAGTTGGCATGGGCCTCGTCGAATAGAACCTTGGGATGCGTCGCCGTATAAGCCGGCTTGGCGACCTTCGTATCAAATTTCGTGTCAGCCACCTGCTGACCCGAGGCAAGCGACCCGACGCCGACAACCAGGAAGACCGGAACGAGCAGGATCACGCGGTTCATGTCGAATTCTCGATGACCGGGTTGCCGGAACGACTCCTGCCGAGTGTGAAGGATTTCGGAGTCGAAATCAAGCGGGTTCCTCGTCGAGGTCTGGTCTTTGCCGACGAGCGGAGCGCAAAACACTCGGACAACTGTAGGGTCCGCTGTGCGGACCGTGAGCTCGATCGCCAAATTCCGTGGGATTGATCGGCGACTTCTGGTCTTTCGATGGCCAAACTAACGGTCCGCACAGCCGACCCTACCAGACCTTGGAATCGTCCTGTCTTTACTCAAATGATTCTGGTAGCCCCCTCGCCTGGCCAGTAGAATCATTCGATTCGCGGCGCGAGTTGGCTTCGTTTTTGGCTCATGTGCGGAGAACGGTGGAGAGGGATGCTACATTCGGCTCTGAAAGAATTGGGCTTGTCGATTTCCGCTCCAAGTCTCAGACTTCCATCGTCTCAACTCATTACAGGGCTCATGTTTCGGTCGTCCTGCTAATTGAGCTTGTCCAATCTTAGCTATTCTTAGCCCAGACCGCGCAGTTTACCCGCACCGATCTCCGCACATGAGCCTCGTTTTTTGCCGTCGAGCTTCTTGAAGGACGAACGCATGATACGTTTTCGCCGAATCGTCGCGACCCTCGCCCTGGGGCTTGTTGCGTTCCCATTGTTGGCCCGGGCGGGGATGGATCACCCGGTTCTCGAACTCTTGCCGACCGAGCTTCGATCGCCCGTTGCCGACAAGCTGGCCAAGGCCGGCGACAACGGCACGGCCCTGATCAACGCGATCGCCGAGGCTCCCGCCGACCAGCGCGAGGCCGTCGGCTTTCTGATCGCCCACATGCCCGAGAGCGACCTCAAGACTCTGGGCAAGGACTATTTGTTATCCAACGTCAAATATGCGTATCTCGCCCGCGAAGCGACCCCCTGGGGCAAGTCGATCCCCAAGGAACTGTTCTTCGACCACGTCTTGCCCTATGCCAGCATCAACGAGCGTCGCGACGACTGGCGGAAGGATTTTTACGACCGATTCCTGCCGATCGCCAAGGAATGCCCGTCACCGACCGAGGCCGTCAAGCGGCTCAACGTCGAGGTCTTCAAGACCTTCAACGTCGCCTACCACGCGACCAGGCGGCCCAAGCCCGACCAGAGCCCTTACGAGTCGGTCCAGGCTGGTTTCGCCTCGTGCACCGGGCTGTCGATCCTGCTGATCGACGCCTGCCGGGCGGTGGGAATCCCGGCGAGAATGGTGGGAACGCCGCGCTGGACGGATAACTCGGGTAATCATACGTGGGTCGAAATCTGGGATCATGAATGGTCGTTCGTGGGGGCCTGCGAGCCCAGCAAGCTCAACGAAGGGTGGTTCGTCGGCCAGGCCGCGAAGGCTGACGAAACCAAGCCCAATAACCGGATCTACGCCACCTCGTTCCAGGCGAACGAAACCTACTTCCCGATGGTCTGGAAGCGAGCCTCAAAAGAAGTCCCCGCCGAGGACATCACCCGCCGCTACACGCTCCGCCGCAAGGTCACGTTCAAGATCGCGGGTTCGCCGGGAGAGATCACCGTTCGGTTGAATGGAAAGCTGGTGGCGCAAGATAAGATTGCCGAGGCCACAACCTTCGAATTGCCCGGCGATCTGTCGTACGAGGTCCTGGTCGTCCGGCCCGAAGGTGAGCTCAAGCAGACGGTCAAGCTGTCGACCGAGATGGATCAGGTTGTGGAGATCAAGTGAGATGCACCAATAACCCTCGAGAGGCTCATGGGGAATTTCTACGTCAATTTCTCGGTCAAGCATGGCGACCCTCGCCGTGTCGCGGATGCTCTGAAGCGGGCCGGCCGCAAAGCGTACGTCTCGCCAGCGGTCGGCGGCTATGTCGTTGCTTACGAAGAGGAGTCCGACTGGCAGAACCCCGAAGCCATCGAGCAGGTGGGCACACTGCTGTCACGCGAGGCGGACGCCCCGGTCCTGGCGGTCTTGAACCACGACGATGACATCCTTTGTTACTGGCTGTTCGCCGATGGGCAGTTCGTCGATTCCTACAACTCCGACCCCGCCTATTTCGGCGAGGACGAGGGAGACGAGGCCGAAACCGGGGGTGATGTTCGTCTCCTGTGCGAGACCCTGGCCGACCCATCCGTCGCCGAGAAGGTTGACGCGATCCTCCGAGGTGATTTCGCGTTCGCCGTCGAACTGCACGAAGAACTCGTCCGAGCCCTGGGACTACCCGACTGCGCCGTCGGCTTCGGCTATCAATACCTGCATCGAGGCGAGGTGCCTGATGGATTGAGTTCAGATCAACTAATCCATACAATTGATTAAGTATTAGTGGAACGCCTCGACTGCGATTTTTCAGCCCGTTGGGCAGGGCAAGCCCTACCGTACATTTGTCAGATAGATTTCCCTTTTCGAGATCACTCCATGAATCGGCTGCTTGTTTCCGTCGCCTGCCTGGGCTCTTTCCTCGGTTCACCACTCCGCGCCGACGAGGTTGACCCGGCCAAATCCAAGGTCGCTGTCGAGGCTTTGAAGAACGGCGACTCCGCCAAATTCGCGACGACTCCCCTGACCAAAGCCGACGCCTCCAAGGCCCTCGACATTCTCGTCAAACGCCGGTTGGCCGAGGTCAAGAAGGATCGCGAAGCCGAGGTCAAGGCGAAGCGGATCGAGATCGGCGACCTGAAGATGCCGTTCGCTTACAAGGTCTTTGGTGAGAAGCCGAAGTCGGGTCGGAGCCTGTTCCTGTCGATGCACGGTGGCGGCGGGGCTCCGGCTCGGGTCAATGATCAGCAGTATGAGAACCAGAAGGGACTTTATAAACCGGCCGAAGGAGTTTACCTCGCCCCGAGAGCCCCGACGAACACCTGGGACCTCTGGCATCAGTCGCACATCGACGCGTTCTTCGAGCGGTTGATCGAGGATATGGTCGTCTTTGAAGGCGTCGATCGCGACCGGGTTTATTTGATGGGTTACTCGGCCGGCGGTGATGGTGTCTATCAGATCGCCCCTCGGATGGCCGACCGGTTCGGCGCGGCGTCGATGATGGCCGGGCACCCCAACGAGACCGTGCCGCTTGGCTTGCGGAACATACCGTTCGCCATCCACGTCGGCGCGAACGACTCGGCCTACAACCGCAACAAGATCGGCGGCGAGTGGGGCGTCAAGCTCGACGAACTTCAGAAGAGTGACCCCGAAGGCTATGTTCATCACGTCGAAATCCATCCCGGCCGAGCCCACTGGATGAACCTCGAAGACGCCTCCGCCGTCCCCTGGATGGCTGGGTTCACCCGCAACCCGGTCCCCAAAAAGGTCGTCTGGCACCAGGACGACGTGACCCACGACCGCTTCTACTGGCTCGCCGTTCCAGCCGGCCAGGCCAAGGCCCGGTCGACGGTCGTCGTGTCGGTCGACGGGCAAGAGATCAAGATCGAGAAGGCCGAAGGGGTCGCGAAACTGGTCCTGATGCTCGACGATCGGCTCGTCGACCTCGACAAGCCGGTCAAGGTCACGGCGTCCGGCAAGACGTTGTTCGAAGGCATGGTCCCCCGGACGATCGCGAACCTCGAAGCGACGCTAAAAGGTCCCGGCGACCCGAAGCTCGCCTTCTCGGGCGAGGTGACGGTGACGCTGCCTCTCGAATAGCGATCAGCGGTCAGCGATCAGCTTTTTTGAGCGGGCTGGAGGCGGGCTTCTCTTTCTTGCTCAAACCTGGAATGATGACGACACCCGGAATCAGCCGTCTGGCTGACCGCTGACCGCTGACCGCTGACCGCTGACCGCTGACCGCTGACCGCTGACCGCTGACCGCTGACCGCTGACCGCTGACCGCTGACCGCTGACCGCTGACCGCTGACCGCTGACCGCTGACCG